>JBLHJD010000051.1:0-14764 GCA_047618705.1 Luteibaculaceae bacterium | reverse complement strand
CATATTCCCGCAAAATAATGCGACAAATGGCTCCCTACATTTCCCCGACCAATGATGGCTATTTTCATCGCACTTGTTTCCGTCGGTTAAACATTGAAATGATACACCCAATGACCATGACCACACACCCTAACCACAGTAGGTTAATGAATGGGAAAAGGACTGCTTGCATTACAATAAATTCTTTGGCATTGGATTTGTGCTCCGACACCAAAAAGGTAACCTCCTTGGTTTCTGGGTGCAGGTTTTCGATTTTTACCCGCAGTCCTAACTGGGCATCTTCTACCACATCTGGCACAACCAAAGTAGAATCCCGCAGGATAAACAGCGGCTCCATCACTTTAATGGAGTCAGTTGTTTCGGAATGCACTAACAAGCGTGCAAAAGCAGCAATGTCACTTTCCAACAAACCATTTTCTGCTTTATCAGTCACCGATCCTAAACCGGAAAACACGGCGTATTTATTGGAGAAAAACAAGGTATCACCCGCTTTAATTTTATACTCTGCAGCGGGCTTAAACCCATCCTCATCACCGGTAGCTTCTTCGAGTTCTGCCCAGCGGATATGGGTATATAAATCTTGGTGAATCCAGTGTTTTGTATCTGGCTCTGGTACATTTCCGAAAGTTGGGTTTAACTGAATTTTTGGGCGCAATGAAAACGCCAACTCCCCAACTACTTGACCTTTCCATGGTTGAACATCACTCACAGATTCTGTTTCCGTAGGTTCTAACATGCGCCACACTTTCGGCTGCTCATCAATGAAGTTACCATCCGACACGTGGTCTACCATGCATTCAAAAAACATGCCTTCCCAAATAACTACCTGCCCTTGTTGAAATGAACTGTTAGCGGTTTCAAAGTAATCGATGTTGTAAAACACGTTTCCTTTTTCAGCCTCTTTCCCTCGGTACGAAATAAAGTAACGCCCCATAAGAGCTGTATCTCCTTTAAATAAAAGGACATCTTCATCGTTCTGGAAGTCGGCACTCAACTGGCGGATATCCCAACCAGACGTATTGGCACTGATTTTTTCGCTCTGAGAAGTAGAAATAAATGCGCCAAATAGCAATAATCCAAATCCCATGTGGGCAATGGAAGCCCCGGATTTTTTCCAGTTGGCTTTTGTTTTTGCCCAATACACGGCATTTCCAATAACGGCCAACAAACTGGAAACGAGGAGCACTACCCAACCAAAGTTGGACCATTTAAAAGAGCTGATAATTAACCACAATCCGGCCACTACACCTGTAATAATCAGTGCTGTCCAGACTTTATTCGCAAAAGCCTTTTTAGGAGTTTTAGAATAATTCATGAGCTGGGTGCAACCAACCAACACACTTACTATGGCCGCAAACGGAATTTGCCATTTGTTGTAATGTGCAATAGCATTGGCTGGCGGAGCAAATCCGGCTTTAGCCAATTCCTGAATAAAAGACCATCCAGTGCTTTCTCCCAGACCCGTAAGCCAAGGACTAAATGGTTTAAGTAAGGCGTTAAAAACGGGGATAGATGTACTCAGGGTAATTTGCAAGGCACTCAGGGTAATGACCATACTCCCAACAAACATCCAAAACTCCCGACTCCAAACCGTGTCATCATCTGAACGGCGGTATTCTTTTTGATATACAATGATGGCGTAGGTTGCGGTTCCCAAAAGGAAGGCAATAATCCCTTTTTCAGGTCCCCAAACCGACGCAGTTCCGAATCCCAGAATGATGGATCCGAGCACGTAGATTAATCTGAGTTTGGATATTTTGGAAAGGAAAACAAAGGCCAAAAGCACGAAGAATAACAAGTACATAAGCAGCTGGCCTATCATTCCATCTCCGGTAAAGGAGTGCACAGAGGTGTCGCCCAAAATTCCACTTCGGGTTAGGAAAGTGGAGTATAAAACCAAAACAAAGGACAAGACTAACAAGAACGCCCCCGTGAAGTAGTATTTCTTTCTGTTTTTTGCAACCAGAGCCAAGTGGGCTCCACTTACCATGAACAACCAAGGAACCAAACTGGCATTTTCTACCGGGTCCCACGCCCAAAAGCCACCAAAGCTCAGTGCTTCATAAGCCCAAGCGCCTCCCATTAATATACCTAGTCCCAATACTCCTACCGAGAAAAAAGCCCAAGATAGCACTACCTTAAAAGCTCCTTCTATCGATCTTTTCTGAAACCCGGAAACCATAATGGCAAAGGGAATCAGTGTACTGGCAAATCCCAGGAATAATATCGGAGGGTGAATGGTCATCCAGTAATTCTGCAACAAGGGGTTTAGCCCTCTCCCATCTGCAAACTGTGGAATACGGGTCAGGTAATCTGCCAATTGAGTCCAGGGTAAACTAAGGTTCTCTGGCAACTCCCGAATGAGAATAAAGGGGTCGCTCCCTATTTTAAGATCACCTATGTATATACCCAGCACCATGGTTACAAGAAACACCTGAACCAAAGAAATTACCCACAAAATTGGGGCTTTCCACGCATGATTTTTCCCGTGGAGCACAACCATTCCCAACACAGCATGCCAGAACATCCAAAGTAAAAAACTTCCTTCTTGCCCTTCCCAAAAACAGGAAAGCAAATAGCGCAGTGGCATGGAGGAGTTGGAGTGTTTCCAAACGTAGTCGTACTCTGTATACCCGAGGAAAAGTAAGGTGAAAAGGGTAACACAAATCCCCAGGATAGCTAGGGCATGAATCCGAAAAGACCAGGCCGCCCATTTTTGGAGTCCGAGGTCTTTCTTTTTATCTGCAATAAAAAATCCTATAAATGAAAAAAGTGCTGTACCCATGGCCAACACTATACATATTCTCCCTAAGGCACCAGGAAGCAGGTGTTCACCAACATATTCCATAATCCAATGTGAGCCTAAGCTCCGATTTTATTTTCTTCGTCGTACTTGGACGGGCATTTCATTAATACATCTGTAGCATAAAAAGCATCGTCCTTATATTTTCCGATCAACACAATGTTCTCGGAACGCTCAAAATCTTGGGGTTTGCTTTTGTTGAGGAAAACCTTGGCCTTATTTCCTTTTTGGTCTACCATAGCAAACACCGTAAGATTTGGATTCACCCTTGGCTCATACATAATGGCCTGCGTTTTATCCAAATTCCCAACTACATGGAACTCCTCTCCTTGGTGGCTTCTAGCTTCGGCTAAACTGGCATAGGTAGATGAGTCTGAAATACTAGAAACAACTAGGCCAATGGCAACAGCCAAAAACAACAAACCAATTATTGCGCTCTTTTTCATTTCTCTTTTATTTCCTTTTCCAATTTCGCTACTTTTCTATCCAGGGAAAATAATTTCCAAGCTAATCCCAAAAACATAATAGCAACAACGGTTAGCACTACGTTTATTTTCCCTTCTGCATAAAAGGTATCTTCCCAATTTCCAGCGGCAAAGCTGGTGGAAGCCATTCCACAAAAAACCAACAACAAACTATTCCTCATTGTCTAAATTATATCTTAAAACAGCCACACGGCCTTTTACTTCTGAAATCCAAATCCCCATTAAAATCCAACCCAAAACCGCCGGATAAAAGGCCTTACGCAGGTTGTTATCTAGGTCGTACTGACTAAACGCGGGGTTACCCCCATTACCGGGGTGCAACGAATCGGTTAGGCGTGGTAAAACCATGATAAAAACCAGCATCATAATAAAGGCAAAGATGTTGTACACCCCACTCAACTTCCCTTTTTTGAAATCGTCTTTTACGGAACCTCGTAACACAAAGTAGGCTAGGTATACCAAGGTAGACACTGCCGCTCCGTTCAATTTTGGATCGTTTACCCACCAATTCCCCCAGGTGAATTTGGCCCAAACTGCCCCTGTTAATATCCCGATAATAGAGAAGAACAACCCAACTGTTGCTGCTTCTTTTGCTCTAAGGTCGAAATGGACATTCCCGGTATTGAGGAAACGAATAGAAAAAATTAAACTCACCAACATAAGAGCCATCATGGCAAACCACATAGGCACGTGGAGGTTGAGGTTACGAATAGTCTGGTACAAAATAGTTTTAAACGGGAACACCATGCCCGGATCGTGCACTTCAGCCCAATCTGGACTTGCCGTTGGCCACGGTCCTTCTGCAGTATGCATAGCAAAACTAGCGCCATCCAGATACAGCATTTCGGAGTTCCCAATTTGTCCTGCCAAATGAACAAAAGCTTTGGGAAGGGTGTCTGGCACCCATACTTTTCCTGAAAATTGATTGGCGCTTATGGTTCCTTCAATGGGCAGAAAAGCAGCGTCACTTTTAAGGTAAAAGTGGGCCGGTTTATTAGCGTCGATACTCGGGAAAAACCGGAAACTCACGTGGTTCCATCCCGAATCTAAACGGGCAGGTTCGAAATCGACTACCCCGGGTGTTAATGGTGTACTTAGCGTAATGATTAGGCTATACAGGACCAATACAACACCTGCAATTTTTAATACTTTTTTGACCATGATTTTATTCGGACCAAAGGTAAGGAAATAATAAGGATGCCAAAGCAATAATTGCAATTACCAATCCCCCTAAAGTAAAGGCGTAATCGGACCAAGCAGTAAAAGCAACACCATCCAAAATGAGTTTATTAATGCGAATGCAAAGTAAGAGTAGCGGCAAGACAACGGGCATCCCCAAAATGGCCACCAAACTGGGGTTGTTTCCAGCCTGGTAAGCAATACCCGACATAAGGGTTAACATAACCGACAAACCAACAATACCCAGGACAGACATTCCGAACAAAGCCAACATGGATCCCGAAGTTTCATTGGGCAAACCAAAGAACCACAGAAATACGAGGAAGGTTAGTGAACACAGGATAACGTTGATGCCTATACTAAACAACGCTTTCCCAAACAACACCTCCAACGGTTTTGCCATTTGTTGGAGGTACAATCTCTGGGGTCCCATTTCTTGGGCAAAAATCCGGTGGGAGCTATTAAAAACGCCAAACAAAGAAACTACCCAAAACAGGGCATTCCACAATGCCAGGTTGTTGATTTTACCCAAGGACAGCCAAGTGACAAAAACAGACGCAACTACGTACAGAAAAAGGCCACCAAAAACATGGGGGTTTTTCCGCTCAATGATTACCTCTTTTTTAAATATCGCCCACAAGGCTTCAAAACGCATATCCAACTATTTTCGGGTCAAAGGTCTGTAATTCTGTGCACTAATTTAATCCTTGGTTTCTACCTTTTTCAAAAGGCGTTTATAGTAAATGATAATGAGCGAGGTTAAGGGAATGGCAAGGATCATCCCTATCATCCCCATCAGTCCACCAAAAACCGTTAAGCTCAGCAGGATAATGGCCGGATGCAAGCCAACCGACTTCCCTAAAATGCGTGGATTAAGAATACTTTCTTGAATTAACTGAATGATTACTACTACTGACACATTGGAAATGAGCACCCAGGTAAAATCGCCGCCCGTTTCAATGGCTTGAATCCCGGACAACCAAAAAATCGGAATAATAATCACCAACTGAAGGTAGGGTACGTAATTTAATAGTCCAGCCAAAATCCCCAACGCAAAAGCCAACGGAAGTCCCGTGATTTTAAACCCGATGGAAAACAAAATAGCGACAATTAAAACCACCTGACTCTGCCCCCTAAAATAGCGCCGCATTTGATCTTCCAATTCATGGAAAAAAGACAAAAAGGTATCGCGTATGCTTTCTGGGATTAGCAATGGCAAACGCTCGGACCAACCATTGAAAGAAACCAAGATGAAGAAAAAATAAAGTAAAAAGGTAAACACGGAAAACACACCACCTAGCAGACCACCTAATGTGCTAAAAAGCGATTTCAGGAAACTCAACACCCCATCTCCAAAGTTGCTGCTACCAGCCAAGCTGAGCACGTCGTTTTTCTTGGATTCCAACAAAACCTGGTCTACCAAAGGTTTGATTTCCTGCAAAAACCAAAACTCGGTTTTCCCAAAAATGCTTTCCTGCTCGGCCCAACTTTTTATGACTTGGAACTCCCCAATTAAGGATGGGATAACCGCCATAACTAGTCCTACAATAACGCCCACAAAGAGCAGCAAAAACACCCAAACGGCCAAGGATCGGTTCTTTATCCGGCATGGGCCTTGAATAAAATCAACAATGGGATCAACAATATAGGCGAGGATATAAGCTAGCAGGAAGGGGATTAGATAATCTTGGATAAGGTAAAGAACCAACAAGGAAGCTAACACCAAGAGGCTTACCCCAATTTTTTTCTGCAAACTTTTCGCCATCTTCCCGTTTTAAATTCCGATTACAAAGCTAAGTAAAGAAACCTCATGCGGAACCAATTCACCGAAGCCAAAATGATATCCTCAAGTTATCCACAACCCTTTTTTTTGGCAAAAAATCGCACTAATTTCGAATGATCCAATTCCGCTTTCATGTATATAGTATTTGACACCGAGACCACGGGGCTTCCCAAAAATTACAATGCCCCAATTTCCGACAGCGACAACTGGCCCAGGCTGGTTCAGCTGGCTTGGCAATTGCATGAACCCAATGGGAAATTAGTAGGACGCGGAAACGAAATCATTAAGCCCGTTGGGTATGAGATTCCATTTGCGGTTAGTAAAATTCATGGAATCACCACGGAAAGAGCCAATGCAGAGGGGAAAGAATTAGGTGAAGTACTGAGTACCTTTTTGGTGGAATTGGAAAAAGCCCGTTACTCAGTAGGACACAACATTGAATTCGACATTAACATTGTTGGTGCCGAGCTTTTTCGGATGGGATTGGATACCAGCATTACCGAAAAAGAATCCATCGATACCAAAAACGAAAGTGTTCAGTTTTGTGCCATCCCAATGGGGAGTTCGGGTCGGTTTAAATGGCCTACTCTAACCGAACTACACACCAAATTATTTGGCGTTCCATTTGGAGATGCCCACGACGCGGCTTATGATGTTGATGCAACTGCAAAGTGTTTCTTTGGTTTACTTCAGAACAACATAATAGTTCCTGAAGACAGCATACCGGGTAACGCTGTTCGGTATGAGGCTCCTGTGCTAGAAAAAGCCAATTTCGAGGATCCCGGTCTTCAGGTGAGTTCCACCAAAATATCTCGGAAACAAATTGATGCGGCCAAAGCCGTAATGCAGGGAAAGATATTTACCCACCTCCACAACCACAGTCAATTTAGTATCCTACAATCTACGTCCCAAATACCAGGTTTGGTACAAAAAGCCGTAGAAATGGGAATGCCCGGAATAGCCATTACCGATCATGGAAATATGATGTCGGCTTTCCATTTTGTGCGCGATGCATTAAAGGCGGGAATAAAACCCATCCTCGGTTGCGAACTCAACCTTTGTACCAACCACGAGGAGAAAAGTTTTAAAGACAACGGATACCAACTGGTATTGCTCGCAAAAAACAAAAAGGGATACCACAACATCTGTAAAATGAGCTCCACCGGGTTTATCAACGGGTTTTACTACGTTCCCCGGATAGACAGAACCATACTGGAGCAATACAAGGAAGACATCATTGTCCTTACCGGTGGTTTATGGGGAGAAGTTCCGCACAAACTCCTCAACAATGGGGAATCCGAAGCAGAAGAGGCTTTCTTGTATTACAAAGAGCATTTTGGAGATAATTTCTACGCAGAAATAAATAGGCACGGAGTTGAGGAAGAAGTAGTGGTGAATGAATTTTTACTGAAAATGTGTACCAAACACGCCGTAAAATATATTGCCACCAACAACACGTATTACATTAACAAAGAAGACGCCAACGCCCACGACATTTTGTTGTGCGTGAAGGAAGGGGAGAAACAAAGCAAACCAAAACGCTACATCGGGAAATTAGGCCGGGAGTTCCGCTATGGCTTCCCCAATGATGAGTTTTACATAAAGTCGCAAGACGAAATGATTGCCTTATTTGCCGACATCCCAGAGGCTTTGTATACCACCCAGGAAATTGTCGACAAAATAGAATCCTTTGAATTAGCGCGGGAGGTTTTGCTACCCGCTTTTGATATACCGGAGGAGTTTCAGGATAGCCTCGATTCAGAGGATGGTGGAAAACGAGGTGAAAACAATTATCTGCGCCACCTTACTTATGTTGGGGCCAAAAAAAGGTATCCCGAAATTACTCCTGAGATTACCGAGCGGCTGGATTTCGAATTAGAAACCATTGCGAAAACGGGATACCCCGGTTATTTCCTCATTGTACAGGATTTCACAACGAAGGCTCGAGAAATGGGTGTAAGTGTGGGTCCAGGAAGGGGTTCCGCTGCCGGATCAGCCGTAGCATACTGCGTGGCCATCACCAATGTAGATCCGATTAAGTACGACCTTCTTTTTGAGCGTTTCTTGAATCCGGAACGGGTGTCCATGCCGGATATTGATATTGACTTTGATGATGAAGGAAGGCAGCGTGTTATTGACTATGTAATCAACAAATATGGATCCAATCAGGTGGCGCAAATCATCACCTACGGAACCATGGCGGCCAAAAGTTCCATTCGAGATACGGGGCGAGTCCTTGAGTTACCCTTATCCGAAACCGATCAGATTGCGAAACTCATTCCTGACCTTAAACTCAAAAAGCTGTTCAACTTCTCGGATGCAGAGTTGAAGGATAAGCTGAAAGGAAATGGTGATGACATGGACCGGGCCCATCAACTTAAAAAGATGGCCAGCGGAAATGACCTGGTTGCCCAAACTATTAATCAGGCCGTTATTTTGGAAGGATCCCTGCGGAACACCGGAATTCATGCCTGTGGAATAATTATTACGCCAGATGACATCACCAAATATGTACCCGTAGCAACTGCCAAGGATTCGGACATGGTATGTACCCAGTTCGACAACAGCGTGGTGGAAGATGCGGGGCTACTAAAAATGGACTTCTTGGGTTTAAAAACCCTTACCCTAATTAAGGATACGTGCCGATTGGTGAAGGAAGGGCATGCCGTTATTATAGACCCCGACGAAATACCACTGGATGACGTGCTTACGTATGAGCTTTTCCAACGTGGTGAGACTATCGGTATTTTTCAGTACGAATCTCCGGGGATGCAGAAGCACATGAAAAACCTGAAGCCGACTGTATTTGCCGACCTTATTGCCATGAACGCCCTGTACCGACCGGGACCGATTGAATATATACCCAGTTTTATTGATCGGAAACACGGAAAAGAGGAGATTATTTATGACCTAGATGCGTGCCAGGAATTTCTGGAGGAGACCTATGGAATTACGGTCTACCAGGAGCAGGTAATGTTACTTTCGCAAAAATTGGCTGGGTTTAGTAAAGGGCAGGCCGATAGTTTGCGGAAAGCAATGGGGAAAAAGAAAAAAGACCTCATTGACGAACTCAAACCTTTGTTTTTGAACGGGGGTGAAGAATTGGGGCACGACAAAAAAAAGTTGGAGAAAATTTGGAAAGATTGGGAGGCATTTGCATCCTACGCCTTTAACAAATCGCACTCTACTTGTTATGCTTGGATTGCCTACCAAACTGCCTATTTAAAAGCCCACTACCCTGCCGAATATATGGCCGCAGTTCTGTCCAACAACATGAACGACATTAAACAGGTGTCTTTTTTTATGGAAGAGTGCAAACGCATGCAAGTTCCGGTATTGGGACCGTCTGTGAACGAATCTGGCTACAAGTTTGCTGTTAACGCCAAAGGAGAAATCAGGTTTGGACTGGGAGCAGTAAAAGGAGTTGGGGAAGGCGCTGTATTAAGCATTATTGAAAGCAGAAAAGGATCGCCCTACCGGACAATATTTGATTTCACAAAGAAGGTTGACCTGCGATCTGTAAACAAAAAAGCCATGGAAAACCTGGTTTTAGGTGGGGCATTTGATGAGTTCCCTAACCTACACCGAGGCTTGTTTTTCACGGAAATTGATGGTCAACGCACCTTCTTGGAAATGGCCGTTCGGTTTGGAGCCGCCATGCAAGAAGCCAAAAACGCACCCCCCGATTTATTTGGAAATACCGCGGAAGAATCGATTCCAGAACCGCCTATTCCAGCAGTGCCAACGTGGGATAGGTTAACCCAATTGTCGAAGGAAAAAGCGGTGGTTGGAATGTACATTTCGGGGCATCCCTTGGATGATTACAAATTTGAAATTGAGCAATTCTGCAACATCAACATTAGTCAGGTGAAACACGAGCTGCCTAAGTACAAAGGACGTGATGTTAAGTTTGCCGGAATTATCACTGCAGTCCAAGAACGGATTGATAAGCGGGGGAATCCTTTTGGGATTTTCACGATGGAAGATTACCATGAGAGTAAGGAGTTTTTGGTGTTCCGCGACGACTGGGCCAAAATCCGGAGTATGTTGAGTGCTGGAGCTTTTATTTATGTAAAAGGAAAGGTTCAGGCTCATCCATACCGGCCCGAGGATTTGGAGTTAAAGTTCAACAGTGTTAATTGGTTATCCGATGTGGCTGAAGAGCAAGCCAAGTCTATCACTTTTTCTGTTCCAACCTGGGATATTTCTCCTTCGTTTACAGAAGATATGGAGCGGATTATGGCTCAATTTCCTGGGAAAGGGCAATTGAAATTTCACCTTTACCAAAAGGATCAACCTTTCCAGCGACCATTGGCTAGCAGAAGGAAAATCAGCATTACTAATGATTTAATTCAGGAAATGGAGAAGTTAGGTGACCTAAAATGGAAAATAAACTAAGCCGAATTATACGGTATTTCGGGTTCTTGAATTAGCTGCTGGAAGTCTTCCTTACTGGGTAAAACAAGGTTATAATTACTTGCAAAAATATGCTCATTATTCTCGGGTAAGGTGTATTTAACTACAGCTTCGCTTTTGGTTTGGCAAAGAACAATACCGATGGTATTATTTTCCGTTGGCAATTTTACTTCCCGATTGTAATAGTTGACGTACATCTGCATCTGGCCCAAATCCTGGTGCTGAATTTCTCCAATTTTTAAATCAATAAGGACAAAACAATTGAGTATTCGATTGTAAAAAACCAGGTCGATCCTAAAATGCTTGTCTTCGAAAGAAATGCGTTTTTGTCTGGCAACAAAGGTAAAACCGGTCCCTAGTTCCAGCATAAATTGCTCCAGCTTATCAATAATCCGTTGTTCCAAATCGCTTTCTGAATAAGAAAACGGTTCCGGCAAACCCAGAAACTCCAGAACATACGGGTCCTTAATTACATCTGATGGCTTTTCTAATTCTTGGCCTTTTTTCGAAAGCTCCTTTACTTTTCTCTTATCTCTAGTTAGGGACAATCTGGCGTACAAAGCCGAATCGAATTGCCGGCTCAATTCTCGGATACTCCAATTGTTTTTAACACATTCAATTTCGTAAAATTGGCGTTCTTGAACACTCCTGATTCGAATGAGCTTTTGGTAGTGACTCCAACTTAATTTGAATTCCGCAGACACTGTCTGCGGTTTTTGGTAAGCCAAGTAAAACTTACGCATTTGCTCAATATTCCGAATAGAAAAACCCTTTCCAAATTCCTTCGTAAGCTCTTTAGAAAGGCCGCTCAAAATTTGTTTTCCATAATCAGCCCTGCCAATTCCCTTCTGCTCCTCTTCCACTATCATTTTCCCTATTTCATAATAGGAATGAACCATTGCCAGATTAATTGATTTCACTGCATTATTACGTGCCAAATGAAGTAATTCTATGGTCCGCCTGAAAAAGCCATTTGCTTGTTTTATACTTCCCATTGTATACACTATTCCTGAACTCAACCAAGTCCTATTTATTTATACAATATGAAAAGCAAAAAGACTGTAAAACCCCCAAACTAATTGAGTGCTAAATGACAATCCAAACTGGGGTTGTGTACCAATTTGAATTCCGCAGACAGTGTCTGCGGAATTGGCTGCAGCCCTTTAAAATTAGTAGTTTAGTGTTTTTTTTCTAGAGAAAAAAGAATTAAAAATGCATTTTTTAACCTCTTCAAAAACCACTAAAAAAAATCACTTTGCTACGCATTCTTCAACACCCCCCAGAAAGGGA
This sequence comes from Luteibaculaceae bacterium, assembly GCA_047618705.1. Classification (GTDB taxonomy): domain Bacteria; phylum Bacteroidota; class Bacteroidia; order Flavobacteriales_D; family Luteibaculaceae; genus JBLHJD01. The sequence goes on along the minus strand of JBLHJD010000051.1, from coordinate 2,808 downwards.
CCATATACTACCTTGAAAAAAGCAAATAAACAATCGAATTATCGCAAAATCGGGAGACTTCACCTGCTTATTTGAACTAAGATAATTTAGGAAATCGAAAACCGCAGACGCTGTCTGCGGTTTTTAAAAAATTCGTTACAAGGCAGTTAATAGTCGTAATACTTCAGAATAAACCACCATTCGCAAAGACCAGTAACCTCATCCGTTAAATAAACCGATGATATCGGGAATTAAATTCAGCGACTAGTTGGTTTTTTTTCCTTTCCAATTGTTCAATTTCTAGGAAATTTGAACTTACCACCCGGTGATCAAATAAATTTTGCACCTTTTTAGCCGCTTTCCAATAACTGAGCATATTGGGTGAAAACCATTCCTTTTGGAGCCAATCCATTATGCACTGAAGACCTAGGCTGTTGATGTGGCATAGGTCATCCGCAAAAAAACGATAATCGCGTAGTACGTCTAAAATCACCTCATAACTGGGCATGTAAAACACCTGGTTTGGAAATGTAGCCACCAGTTGGTGCACTAGAGTAATCAAGGCCGCCTTGCTCTTGTTGTTTTCGCTTAAACCATCCTTGATGTGCCTTACGGGACTTACCGTTACAATAACTTCGATGCCTGGGTTTACCGCAAATAAAGTCTGCAAGGTTTTGATCCAGTGCTGCGAATTTTCCTCACCACCAGCAAACTCCCGATTAAACAGGGCTGCTGGTTGTTTCTGACAATTGCTCACCCACTCCCCTGTTTCGCCCAATTGAAATCCCCAATTGGTACCAAACGTGAGGATGAGCTTGGTGGATTTTAATAAAATGGTATTGGCATTAGCCAGTTGTTGGTTGTGATTCTTTTGCACCGCCTCCAAACTGGTTCCGCGCAGCAAGGTGTGGGAAAAATAGGAAAAAAAGCTCCCCTGCTCGGTTTCAAAATCTTGGGGAGTAAATGGACTATTCTCCATTATTCGGTTCAATTGCTGCGCCATGGGGATGGGATGAAAAATGGTCCCAAAAGGATTGCACATCCCCGGAATAAAAGCTTGCAGTAATTGCTGCGAAACTTCATTACCAAAGCACGACCCCAAACCAAAGATTATGTCTGTCTCCTTTAGCTTTGGAGCATCTATTTTTGGGAAGTCGAGTTGAAGTTTCATGGCACAAAGGTAAAAAAGAAGGGTTCCCAAGCATCTTAAATGAAATATGCAGTAAAACATTGCTTATCCCCTGTATTCTTTATTGTATATTTATTCCAATCTTAAATGCTATTAGTGTAATGGATGTTCTAAAAACCTATCTCAGTAGTTTAGACAAAAAAGAACAGGAGGAGTTCCGGAAATACCTTTCCTACCAAGGAAAAACGAAGGACAGGATAGACGTTCATTTGTTCCAAACCCTACTCGACCATCCAGATTGGGGCAACACAGCGCTCATTCAGCAGATATACGCCATTAAAGACCCGAAGTTGGTCACGGATAAAATAAAAAACTCCTACTACCAATGGCGGTCCATCCTTACTGGGCATATAGAGGATTACTGTTTGCAGCGGGTAACCCAAGAAAACAAGTTGCTCTATGTAGTAAAGCTCTTTTTGCTGGCGCGGTTCCTATTTAACCGGAAAAAATATGCCGCCGCATTTAGGTATGTTCAAAAAGCAGAAAAGCTGGCAAAATCGTCCGAAAACTACAATCTATTGGAGCAGATTTATGCCCTAAAATTTGATTATGCGTGGACCCAGCCCAATTTTCAGTTGGAGGAATTACTGACTGATATTCGTTTAACCCGCGAACGATTACACATTGAAAACCGAAGTATAGAAGCCTACAACATACTTCATTTTAACCTCAACAACGCCAAACGTAAGGGGGAACACATTGAACATGACACCCTATTAAGTGAAGCAAAAGAGCGTTTTGGGGACCGAGATGAAATAGCCATCAACTCCAAAGCTTTCTACAAATTTACCATGGCCATTTACTTGGTGCTGGACGAAAAAAGGGAGTTTTCCAAAATGATGGACCACCTCATCTCGGCCTTCGAGTTTATGGAAGAAGCCGGAATGTTTGGGGACCACAACCGGCGAGTAGCTCTGGAAATGGTAACCCTAATTATGCGGAGTGCCGTAATTTCCAAAAACTTCAACACGGCCTCCAAATACCAACTAAAACTGAAAGAAATTTACCGGGACTTCTCCGAAAACCCACTTCTGAATTTCCGAAGTCACGTGGTGGAGTATGTATTCCTAAGTTGCACGGGAAAACTAGAAGAAGCCAATCAGAAAATCACCTACCTCAACGAAAACGAGACCGTGCAGGAATTGATCAAGGAAGACAACAAGGCATACCAAATGTTAATGTCGAACCTCATCTCTTCCTCCTTTAGCATGGGGAATTTTTCCCTGTCCAAAAAGCACTTGTTTAACCTCATCAACAACGAAAGGCGGGTCAGAGAATCGGAAGGGGTGGAAGGCGTTTTGTTTATTTACATCGTGGAATTAATTGTGTACTACAAACTGGCCGATTTCCCCACCGTCATCAAAAAAATTCCACCACTCAAAAAACGTTTTGCTCCTTACTCCAATTTGGAGTCGCACACCTTGTACTCAACCACCATAGACTTGATGGGTATGCTAGCCAAAGACAAAGAAACCCCGTCCGAAGAAACCAAGTCAAAAATCCGGGAATACCTCACCGCCCCAGAAAAAATGGTCATCGGAACCAACCAGTTTTTACCACTAAAACCGTTTTTTAACAGCATTTTGGCTGGCACTAGGTACTATGATGAATTGTTGAAGGAGGTGAGGAGCGAGTTTTGA
>JBLHJD010000050.1:0-14804 GCA_047618705.1 Luteibaculaceae bacterium | reverse complement strand
GCCCCACTAATAAGGTCCATGCCTACAATGAGGATTGGTCTGTTTGGCTGAAAAAGGGCGAAAAAGTGTATTAAAAAAGGGGCCGAAGCCCCTTTTCTTATTTTAGTAATTCTTTCAATGCTACTCTTTGTCCAACGATGCTGTGCACATCTTCAATTTTTATTCTTTCCTGAGTCATGGTATCCCGCTCCCGGATGGTTACTGTACCATCTTCCAAACTTTGGTGGTCTACTGTAATACAGAATGGTGTACCAATGGCATCTTGCCTTCTGTAGCGTTTTCCAATAGCATCCTTTTCATCGTACTGCACGTTAAAATCGAACTTCAATTCGTTCAAAATTTCGCGCGCCTTTTCTGGAAGTCCATCTTTTTTTACCAATGGTAAAACAGCTGCTTTTACTGGAGCCAAAGCCGGGGGAATACGCAAAACAGTTCTGGAACTGCCATCTTCCAACACTTCCTCTTGCAAAGCCGAAGACAAAACAGAAAGGAACATTCTGTCCAACCCGATGGATGTTTCTATTACGTAGGGAACCTTACTTTCATTGCTTTCCTGATCGAAATAACGCAACTTTTTACCACTGAACTCCTCGTGTTGTTTTAAATCGAAGTCTGTTCTGGAGTGGATTCCTTCCAGTTCCTTGAAGCCCATAGGGAAATCGAATTCGATATCTGCCGCGGCGTTGGCATAATGTGCCATTTTTAGGTGATCGTGGAAACGGTATTTCTCGGTTCCCATACCCAAAGCAGCATGCCAATTCATGCGTTGCTCCTTCCAGTATTCGTACCACTTCATTTCTGTTCCAGGCTCCACAAAAAATTGCATCTCCATTTGTTCGAATTCCCGCATCCGGAAAATGAACTGGCGAGCAACAATTTCGTTTCTAAAAGCCTTTCCAATTTGTGCAATTCCAAATGGGATTTTCATCCGACTGGTCTTGTGCACATTCAGGAAGTTTACAAAAATCCCTTGGGCTGTTTCTGGACGCAAATAAATAGTAGCAGCATCTCCTGCCACAGAACCCAATTCGGTTCCAAACATCAAGTTAAACTGCCGAACTTCTGTCCAGTTTTTGGTTCCAGAAACAGGACATACAATCTCTAGATCTTCAATCAGTGCCTTAAATTCGTCTAGCTTTTCATTCACCAAACAATCCCGCATTATGTCTTCTATCCCCTTAATTTTCTCCAAATTAGCTAGAACACGCGGGTTGGTTGCACGAAATTGTGCTTCATCAAAAGTTTCACCAAAACGCTTTTGCGCCTTCGCCACTTCTTTCTGAATTTTCTGCGTTATTTTTTCGATGTGCTCTTCTACCAACACATCAGCTCTATATCTTTTCTTTGAATCTTTGTTGTCGATCAGTGGATCATTAAATGCATCCACGTGCCCCGAGGCCTTCCACGTTGTTGGGTGCATAAAAATGGCGGAATCCAATCCAACAATGTTTTCATGCATTTTCACCATGGCTGTCCACCAGTAATTCTTGATATTGTTTTTTAGCTCTGCACCGTATGGACCGTAGTCGTAGGTAGCGCTTAAACCATCGTAAATTTCGCTGGAAGGAAATACAAAACCGTATTCCTTAGCGTGGGAAATAACCTTTTTTAATTGATCCTCATTCTGTGCCATGCCGCAAAAATAGAAATTGCCTGTGGCACTACCATAAAAATTATACTTTAAACTTCACCCCTTGCTGTTTCACCCACCGAAACCCAAGATATACGAGGGCAGCAGAGGCCAAAAGGCTAAAAATAATTTCGCTGATGGACAAATCAGCTGCATCCAACTCCATGCCCAAATAAGTAAAGGAAATAAGGGCAATAAGGTTGTTGGCAAAGTGAAGAAGGATAGGTATCAGTAGGCTTCCGGAATAAAAATAGGTGTACCCAAAAAATGCACCCAACACCAATCGCGGGAAAAATCCAAAGAATTGAAAATGCAGGGCCGAAAACAAAATAGCGCTTACCCAAATAGCCACATGGGGATTTTTCCAAAGCCGATAAAAATAAGGCTGGAGTGCTCCCCGAAATAATAGTTCCTCTGAAACCGCCGGCAAAATGGCCATTATTACTACGTTCAAAGCAAATCCACCTTTGCCATCAATACTGGCCATGCGCTCTGTAGCATATAGGGCCGATTCTTCCATGGCCCGAAAAGAAAGCTCTAAATCCGACAAAAAATCGGGGAAATTTACATTCTGATTCCACTGCACTAGCCATTGCAGAGCTGGGAAAAACAAAACCATCAGTCCTAAAATCCACAATCCTGTTTTCCAATTTATGGGCTGGAATTGGTAATTGATTACCCCTTCTCGTTTGCAATACCAGAAATACATGAGGGATGGGAAAATAAATAGGCCCAGGTGCTGAAATAGGAGGAAAACCTTGTTGGCTAAAACCACATCGGGATCTGCAAAGTTGGATAAGGCCGTTGGATCACTCCAAACATCAATGGTAAAAAGCACTTTTATTAGGAATATTCCCAGCAGCGAAAACACCACCCAGCCTAGCAAGGCCATCCCTAAGATGAGAAAAAAATGTGTTCCTAATTGACCCGATTGATTCTTCATTAATTCCCTGTTTCTATTATTTGTAATTTTGCACTCGGAAAAGCTATGGTAAAAATAGGAAATATCGAGTTGGGTGACTTCCCTTTGTTGTTGGCACCCATGGAAGACGTGAGTGATCCACCGTTTCGGGCCTTGTGCAAGAAAAACGGTGCGGATTTAATGTACACTGAGTTTATTTCTTCGGAGGGATTAATCCGAGATGCAGCAAAAAGTCTGATGAAACTCGATATTTATGAAGCCGAGCGGCCCATAGGTATCCAGATTTTTGGGAACGACATTGAGTCCATGAAAATGGCCACTGAAATCACCGAAAAATCCAATCCCGACATCATTGACATCAACTATGGTTGCCCCGTAAAAAAAGTGGCTTGTAAAGGCGCTGGAGCTGGAATTCTGCAGGACATTCCCAAGATGGTGAAAATGACAGCCGAGATTGTTAAATCGACCTCCTTGCCGGTTACTGTAAAAACCCGTTTGGGGTGGGATGAGGACACCAAGTACATTGTTGAAGTTGCTGAGCGATTGCAGGATGTTGGGATTCAGGCCATCTCTATCCACGGTAGAACCCGGAAGCAGATGTACAAAGGAGAGGCCGACTGGTCCCTGATTGCCGATGTAAAAAACAATCCCCGGATGAACATTCCGGTGTTTGGAAATGGGGACATAAACACGCCACAAAAGGCGGTTGAATATAAAAACAGATATGGGGTGGACGGTGTAATGATAGGCCGTGCCAGCATTGGCTACCCCTGGATTTTCCGCGAAATCAAGCATTTTATTGCTACTGGCGAAATGTTGGATCCGCCAAGCATGGAGGAACGGATAGAAGCAACACGTTTCCATTTGGAGCAGAGTGTTGCTTGGAAAGGGGAACGTGTTGGAATTAATGAAATGAAGCGGCACTACTCCAATTATTTCAAAGGAATCCCTCATTTTAAAGACCACAAAACCAACCTGGTTTGTGCTAATGAATTGGAGCAGATTGAGGCTGAGTTAATGGATATTGCGGCGAAGTATTAGGAGGGAAGGGTAGGGAAGAGTAGAGAGTAGAGAGTAGAGAGTAGAGAGTAGAGAGTTAAAACTTTGGTCATTTACAAAATGGTTTTTATTCACTAGGGGCAGACTGGACCAAATTCATGACGCGGCTATTTTTTGTGGAAAAAGTCGATCTTCCTTTTGTGAAAATCTTTATACCAGAGTGAATACTTAACGGCATTTGAAACTGGTTTTTCTGGTATTAATACAAACCCATTTTCCATTTCCTGAACCTTAATCCCTTTTTCATGAATTGCTAAAACGACTCCTTCCATTGGTGCATTATATACATTAACTATCGTTGGACCCATTTCTTCGATTGAATCCGTGTCCAATTTTAGGTGGTTTGAATAAAACAAGTCTGTATAAACATCATAGGGGTCAATTTTAAAAGAGCCTGGTTCATCTGAATAATAATCGAATCTATTTCCCGAAGAGTCCACATAAGAATGATTTATTACAGGAATCCACTTCTCCTTCCATATCCACATCCCTTTTAAGAATCCATCCAACCAATGTTGCTTAAAAAGTTTCTCTCCCGAATTTTTTAAAACTACAAGGGTGTCATTTAACATGTTCTTTTCCATAGAATAGAGAAACATATTGCCTCCAATAATTTCCACTTTTCCATTATTGGGGACATTATTGGCGCAGCTTGCGGCTAGTAAAAGGAATTGAACGAATAGGAGCTTTTTCATATTACATACACCGGTTAGTAATCGCTGTTCCGTGGGTTGGCGTGCGGGAAACAATCCCAATTTAGGCTTTCTATCACTCATTTAATACTTTGGTGAGAGGTATTGGGGGGTTCCTAATTATAATTTCCAGGTTTGAAACTTAGTTTAAATAAATGTTTTCCGCTTCTGTCTTTGTAATTATAAGCCATAATCACCTCGTTATCTCTGAAAATCTTTAGGTCTGGATTGGTTTTGATCGTATTCAAAATTATAGGTTCTAAGTAATTTTTAAGTTCGGAAATGTCAACAGTTTCTATCTCCATACTAACTAAAGTATAATTGTACTGAAATGTGTTCTCAGGAAGTGCAATGGCATTGTCAAGTTGGGTTGCAGCGTCAACCATCATTGGACAAGACTTATTTAACTCACTTGCTATTTGCATCATTTGTTTGTCAAACGTCGGTGGTTTAAAAAAGACTTGCTGTACTGCAAAATATGCGATTAAGAAAGCTGCTGCACCAACAAGCATTCCGAGAACCTTTTTCTTGTCCATTTTGTTGTTTGTTCTATTTTTCATCTGTAATTGTTACGGTTCAAGTTTTGAATTAGACGACTGTCTTATATCATGACAGGCAACTTGTTATACCCCCTAAAACAATAAACCCAACTCATCTTTCACCTTGACACTTCATTGGTATTTACTTTCATATTCAATATTGGTGCTTAATAGTTACGAAATTCATAGTGTAGCAGTAAAAACCCCATAATTTATTGAATAAAGAAAAATGACAAAATGCTTTACACTCCTCCATGGTCATGTAAAGAAAATTGGATAATCTTTACATGAAATACCGTATATTCGTAATACGTGTAAAGAAATCCTAAAAATCTTTACACGTCACCAACCGCATGTAAAGAAAAACAAACAACATGAACATGAGCTGGAAGCCATCCCATCTACCCTATAAGAAAGATTTAGAAACCAAAGCTGTCCTAAAAAAACTAGCCGGTGCTCATCGCGCTTTAGCAGAATTAAAAGGAGTTGCTCAAACTATTCCAAAGCAAGAAATCTTAATCAACACCCTAATTTTACAAGAGGCAAAAGACAGTTCTGAAGTAGAAAACATTGTAACAACACATGATGAATTGTACAAAAGTTCATTGGAACTTGAAAACTATGTTTCTCCGGCCGCGAAAGAGGTGCAAAATTATATTGCTGCGATAAAACGTGGATTTGCAATTGTTTCCAAACATAAAATATTATCAACCAATAACATTATCGAAATCCAAGAGATTCTGGAGAAGAATCAAGCTGGTTTACGCAAAATACCTGGAACCAATCTAAAGAATCTACAAACAGGAGCTGTAATTTATGAGCCCCCACAAAGTGCTAAAGAGATAAAAGAATTGATGGATAACCTGGAAATCTTTATTAATGACAATTCGCTTACCGACCTGGATCCAATTGTTAAAATGGCTGTAATTCATTTTCAATTTGAAAGTATTCACCCCTTTTACGATGGCAACGGAAGAACCGGTAGAATCCTCAATATTTTGTATTTGGTTTTGAATGATTTATTGGACATCCCCATTCTGTATTTGAGCCGATTTATTATTCGCAACAAAATGTCGTATTACCAAAATTTGCAAAATGTACGCGATAATGATCGTTGGGAAATTTGGCTTCTATATATGATATCGGCAGTAGAAGAAACTGCATATGAAACTATCCGATTAGTGAACAACATCAAGAAGGCAATGATGGCAATGAAAACCACTTTGCGGAACAACTACAAGTTTTATAGTCAGGAATTACTCAATCATTTATTCAAACAACCCTATACTAAAATCGAATTTTTACAGAAGGATTTAGGGGTCAGTCGGGTAACCGCTGCTGTATATTTGAACAAGTTAGCAAAGGACAAGGTGATCTTAAAATTTAAACTTGGTAAGTCAAATTATTACATAAATACCGCTTTAATGAATGCTTTAAGTCAGGAATGAAAATTGGATTAGAAGGTTAATCCAAAGACCTTAGGAATTTACTTCCTTCAAGAAAAAGCGCACCGGAATGGCTGAAAACAATCCAATGGCACTGGAAACAGAAACCAGAATAATTAGGATGTCTTGGAACAGCAGCTCCACCGGGTAATTGGGGACAATTCCACCCTCAAAAGGAATAAATCCGAAAAACTGCTGACCCAGCACAAAAGCACACCCTAGCACCAAGCCTCCTGTAACGCCCAAAAGACCCATTAGTATACTCAGGTTGTAATAGATCTTCCGAATACCCTGAACGGTCATCCCTAAGCTCCTAAGAACCTTGATTTCTCTTTTTTTATCGAGGATAAGCATCACCACAGAGGCTACTGCGTTAAACAGCGAAACAAACAAGATCAAGAATAAAATCAGGAAGGTCATCCGCTTTTCTGTGCGGTGTGTTTTAAACACAAACCCATGCCTGTCGTTTTGGTCTTTAACACGTATGCCCTGCGGTAATTTGGTTAACAAATTAGCCTTGGAACCAATGGTATTTAATGTATCCCACAACTCCATAGTTTCAAACTGCACCAACTTAGGGTTAATATCCGTCAAAAAATCGCGGGCACACAGGACATATTTAAGATCAAATTCGGGTCCTACGGAAAAGTAACTCCCTATGTTCACCCCTTTTTTAACCAAAGCATTGGCCGGATTATATGCACTTTGTTTCCCACCGTACACGGTTACCTGGACTGTAGAAAAAACCTGAACAGAATTGGGTAAACCAAGGCGGTATTTTATTCCCAATCCCGGGACCATCCATTGGCTGTTGAGTACTTTCATTAGCGGTTCCTCAACCAACGATTCTTTCAGTTTGGTATTCATGAGGTAATCCGGGTCCACCCCTTTAAATGTCACCCATTCTTGCCGACCGTCGTACATCAACAATCCCTCCGATTCCAACACAATTTGCCGAGATATTTTTGGAAAATGGACATCCAAACTATCATTGACCTGATCCCAACTCACCCCTTCATTTAAACTGAGTTCGTAGGGTGCTTCAAATGTGTCGAAAAAAGAGGTGACGAGACCTTGGATACCGTTAAAGGCAGAAAGGACAACAACCATGGCAAAGCAAACTACCAAGGTTACAATAATGGACAAGCGGGAAATCCACCGGATTACGGAGTGGCTATTTTTGGATCGGATGTACCGCCAGGCTAGGAATAAATTAACATTCATCCTGTTCCTTTTTGGCTTCTGCATAAAAGATTAAGCCAATTCCATCTCGGTTAACCCTTGTGCTATCAATAATATTGAGCAGCCCACAAATAGGGAGGGCTAAGAGGTAATAAAAAGGCAATAAATAAAAACAAAAGAGTCCAAAACTAGAACGGGTAGCAACTAAGGGGAACTGGAATCCAATGCGCCAACTCCACAAGCCATAATTACCCATAAAATAATGGGCCTTAATGCGCCTAAAACCTTGTTCTTTGAGTATTTTTTTGAGGCCAGCCATGGAGAATCCATCTTTGCTGTAGTATTCCTCTTTTTCACCTTTGTTGTGCAGAGAAACAAAGGCTTTACCCTTGGTTTTGGTGAAAGTCGTTAGGATTAAATTACCACAAGGGCGTAGGTTGGAATGCACCTTTTTTAACAGATTCTCCGTGCTTTTATAACACTGCACCACATCCACCAACAAGGCCATATCATAGGCATTGGGTTTGTTGTGATTTTCCAGTGATTCGTGCAAAAATATCCCCTTGTTAATCCGGCATTTTTGGAAAAACTGATTCCCTTCAGATACCGTAAGTAAATCGCTGTCCACGGAAACCACATTCCAGGAATTGTTCATGCGGGTTAGGCGGTATGGCCATTGACCGAGGCCTCCACCTGCTTCCAAAATATTTAATGGCCGCGATGGTGCTTTGCGTGCCCAAGCCCAGATGGCCTTACGGATATGCCAGGAACGAACAAACAAAAATCCAATGAAGTAAAAAACAAGTATTCGTTTTACCCTTGAGCCACCGCAAAACTCGTGTATTCTATGTCGAAGGGCAGAATACTTCATAATTATCCCCGAAGGATGGAATCGATTTTTTCGGCGTAATCCAAGGAGTCATCCAAATAAAATTTGAAGGTTGGAATTATGCGCAACACTTTCCTGAATGCTTTTCCCATTTCCCCCCTTACACGAGAGGTATCGGCATTTATAGCATCAATTACAGCATTTTTATCTTCTGCCTTAAATATGGACACGTACACTTTGGCCAAAGTAAGGTCTGCGGTAATCCGAAGCACGGTTACAGTAATCATTCCCCCTGGGCAATAGGTATTTCCGTTTTGCTGGAAAAAAGCACCAACATCGCGCTTTAATAAACTTTCAATTTTCTCTTGACGTATGGACATCTAACCCTAATTTACAACAATCAGTACAAAAAGTCATTGTAGGGATACCGGACCGCATGGATTTTTTTCACCCATTCGTATACCACCTCCCTAAACTCCTCAATATTTTCTTTCTCCAAGGCCGAAATGAACAGGCAATTTTCATTCCCCATTTTCGACATCCAAGTATTCTTCAACTCCTCTAAACTCCAATTCGCTTGTGTTCGTTCGGATAAATCTTCATCATCCAATTTGGTGTAGGTGTAGTTATCAATTTTATTAAAGACAACTAAAATTGGTTTATCCCCAACACCTAATTCTGCCAATGTTTCATTAACCACATTAAAGTGATCCTCAAAACTTTTGTGTGAGATATCCACTACGTGAATCAACAAGTCCGCATCCCGAACCTCATCTAAGGTGGATTTAAAACTTTCGACCAATTGGTGAGGTAGTTTTCGGATAAACCCGACCGTATCCGATAATAAAAATGGAACATTATTGAACACTACTTTCCGTACCGTAGTATCCAGAGTAGCAAACAATTTATCCTCCGCAAATACATCCGATTTAGCCACCAGATTCATGATGGTACTTTTCCCTACGTTGGTATATCCTACCAAAGCCAAACGCACCATGTTACCCCGGTTTTTACGCTGGGTTTGCATTTGCCTATCAATGTCTTTCAACCTCGTTTTAAGCGCAGAAATTTTGTCCCGAATTATCCGTCTATCCGTTTCAATCTCCTTCTCACCTGGACCCTTCATTCCTATCCCCCCTTTTTGCTTCTGGAGGTGAGTCCACAGCTTAGACAGACGTGGTAATAAATATTGGTACTGCGCCAACTCAACCTGCGCCTTGGCGTGAGCTGTTTGTGCTCTCCCAGCAAAAATGTCCAAAATCAGGTTTGATCTATCCAAGATTTTACAATCCAGATCCCGCTCTAAGTTCCGGATTTGGGCCGAATTCAACTCGTCATCAAAGATTACAAGGTCAACACCCAAAGAAGCCATCAGTTCTTTAATCTCCAACAACTTACCGCTACCCACGAAGGTTTTAGGATTGGGATATTCCAATTTCTGGACAACAACATCCAGCACTTCGGCCCCTGCTGTATTGGCCAGAAAAGCCAATTCAGTCAGGTATTCCTTTACCTGTTCCTCTGTTTGTTTTTGGGTTATTACCCCAACCAAAATTGCTCTTTCTCCGCCTTCTGCGGTATCAATGAAACTTGCCATCTAATTTTCCTCTCCCTCTTCTTCTCCTGACTCTTTCTCCTTGATTAATTCAAAAAGTGCGTCTAGGTTAGGTGAAATTATCACCTCAATTCTTCTGTTTTTAGCTTTATCCGCGGCATCCAAAGGAAGGTATTCACTTCTTCCTCCAGCAATAATTGCCTCCGGATCAACTCCTTCTGCCTGTAAAATACGGACTACAGATGTAGACCGCAGAACACTTAAATCCCAGTTATCTTTTGGGAAGGTTGGGTTCAAGAACTTGTCGGTATCGGTATGTCCTTCCACCAAAATCTCCAAATCTTCCTGCCCAGATAGTGCTTTTGCTAATTCTTTAATGGCCACAGATCCTTCAGCATTTACTTTTGTGCTTCCTGACGCAAACAAAAGTTTAGCTTCCATACTTACGTATACTTTTCCGCCTTTTTCCTCAACCAGTAAACCCTTGTCCTTAAACCCCAATAATGCTTTTGAAATACGGGTCTTAAGGGCGTTTACTTTTTCGTCTTTCTGCTGAAGCATAGCTTCCAGCTCTTTCACCCGGGTTTCGCGCGATTCCAATTCTCCAGAAATCTTCCCTAAGTTTTTTCGTTTGCGGTCCAACTCTTCCCCGACCAGCGTAAGTTCGTCTTCCTTTAACTGCAATTTGGACTGCATCAACTCCAACTCCTCAGACAATTGCTCGTTGGCGTTTTGAGATCCGCGTTGCAGATCTGCATATTTGCGCAACAATTCATCGTTCAGCTGGTTCAGTTTTTCGAACTTTTGCTCAACTCGGCGCATTCGATCTGTCATAGCAGCTGTATCATCTGCCAAACGCGTGTTGATTTTCCGAAGCTGATTCACTGCTACCTGCAGGTCTTTACCTTGCCCTTCAACAGTAGCCAATCTCTCCTTCAGTCCTCTATTTTCGGCGCCCAAGTTTTTTTCGTTTTCCTTTAATTCCTGGTACTTTCTGGCAGGAACACATCCCGAAACCATTGTTGCCAAGACTAGGATAAAACCTAAACGCTGAACCAATTTCCCCATTTTGTTGTTCGTGATCAATTTAAAATCAATGTACAAAGGTAACACACCCTTTCAAAATCAGGGAATAATTTCCCAAATCAACTCCTTTTCCCAATTTGCCCGTAATTGAACCGCGCCGGGGTATACCCAGATGGCTTCTCCAGCAAAACCAAAATTCACTTGTGGGCCCTCCCAAGTGCCGTTTTCATTGGCATCACCCAAAATTCTGATTTTGTATTTCCCTGCTTTTAATAATGGTGTTTGGATCTTTTTATTGGTGACTTGTTGAGAAAAAACCCGGTTTTCACCGTCAAATATTTCTAGATTTCCTTCCACTAAGGTGTCCAAAACAAGAATAAACTTCCCGTAATCCTTCTCATCCATCATTTTAAAGGAATAAAGCCCCTTACTCACAGGAGATCCATAAATACTCGAAAAGGAGGAATCATTAACATGAAGCATCCCTTTGGTAATGGTATCCATCAGACCAAAAGGAAATTGCGTGCTCACCATATCCTGCTGGTTTCCAAAAATCAAACTTCCTAGTATCTCAGTGGAATCCTGAACAAAACGGTATTGGATACTGTCCCTATAAACGGGTTCGGAAAAGGTGAAGTTCCATTGATCCCCATATACCGTGGTACTAGGGAAATTGGTCGCGAGCTTTAAAGAAGTGGGTTTCTTAAATCCGGTAAAGAAAAAGGAAAGGGTGTCTCCATAGTTCGAAATAGCCTGCAAACTATCCAATTCCAAATTTGGTTTTAGCCACAATAGGGAAGAGTCTCCATGAATTTCCTGATGTATGAACACATCGCTCTCACTCCATATTAGCGCAACATCACTGAAAAAAGGATTTGTTTTTACCTTTATGCTCCGCTCTCCCTCCAAGGAGTAACTCAAAACTGCTTTTTGGGGCAACTGTTTCTGGCCAATTAAAGCAACGGCAGCGGTATCCCTAGTGGGATTAAAAACCTCCAAAGAAAAAGCCAATGCTTCCGATTGGGCGTCCCACCTGTTGTTGAAATTTCCGTCGTTCCAAGCAGCCAAGGCATAATCCATATCCCGCAGATTAGATAGCACAAACTCCCCTTCCTTATTGGTCCTAGCCAAACGAACTGGGAGAGAATCGATGAAGTTCGTATCAGGCTTAAAAGCACCAACCAACCAATTAGCTTGAGGGGTAAGCCAGGAACCAACTTTGAGGTTTCCTTTTAATAAAAGGGTGTCCAGGGTAAAACCCGTAGACCATGCCAGGCTATAATTTTCCAATGTATTTCCTTCCCGAAAATCAACGACACTGTTTCCAAAGTAAATTTGGTAGGTGGTATTTGGAGCCATTTCTCCCTTTAGGATCACTTCCACTGATTTCCCTTTGGCTTTAACATCTATGCCGTTTTCAATTTCAGGAGAAATCAAAATTTGAGATTGATCCTTGAGTTCCACATACTCATCAAAGGCAAGAATCACTTTACTCCCTAAAAAATCGCGCTCCCCAGGCATTGGCTTTGCACTTACTAATTCGGGAGGGCTTACATCCTTATCTCCACCAATGGGAGCTTTTACCTGAGCACATCCCCCGAGGAATAACCCAACTGCTATTGCGGAAAATATCTTTAAATCCATGGTCCAATTTTTGTCAGGATATTTTCCAATCCTGTAATGTCGTCCTGACTAAACCCAGCCAATTCGGAGCTATCAATGTCCAACACCAACTTCACTTTTCCTTCTGCGTCCAACACGGGTAAAACTAATTCACTTTTTGATGAGGAAGAACAGGCAATATGCCCTTCAAATTCATCCACATTGGGTACATAAATAGTTTTAACTGTGGACCAACAGGCACCACAAACCCCTTTATTTTTGGGGATTCTGGTACAGGCCAATGGCCCTTGAAACGGCCCCAAAATTAGAGTAGATTCTTCTACTCGATAAAACCCGACCCACAACCAGCTGAACTTTTCTTTAAGTACTGCACATACGTTTGCCATGTTAGCTATCCGATCCGTTTCATAAGAAACCAAAGCCGCTAACTGGTCGCCCAACTGGGAATACTTTTCCGGGGTGCTTAAAGAAGAATCAATGAGGATGCTTTCTGCCATGGTGCAAAGATATTAACCTAAACAGAAAATCAATTGTTTTATGCAACCAGGAAAACCACAATATTAAAAACGAGATCCAATTTAACTCCGACGAGCGATGGTAAAAAGATCCACATCCAATAACTGGTGCTGGACTAGACTCTCAAAGCAGCTTAAAAGTGTCGCACCAGTGGTAAAAACATCGTCCACCAGAATAATTTTTTTCCCCTGAAGTTCTTGGGCATTGAGTACTTCAAACGCCCGATGGACATTCCATTGTCTCTCTTCCAAGCTCATCCTGGCCTGGGTTTGGGTAAACTTAGTCCGAACCAAATTGTGCAGAACAACTTCTCCTCCAAGATACTTAGCCAATCCTTTAGCTAATAAGGATGCCTGATTAAATCCGCGAAGTTTGAATTTTTTGGGATGCAAAGGAACTGGCAACCAAAGCACCTCTTTAAACCGGTCCAATTGTTCCTTTGGCAATCGCTCACTAATTATTTGCGCCAAAAATTGTGCAAGTTTCTTTCTTCCTTTGTATTTTAGATGAAATAGCAGCTTTTGGAAAATTCCATTTTTATGGAACTCAAAGCAATAATGATGCGTTAACCAACGATTACAAGATATGAGTTCGGCCTGCTGAGGTTTGCAGAAAAAATTTAATTTTTTCTCACAGATTAAACAAACGGGGAAATCCCTAGTATTGCGAAAACCGCAAGACGGACAACTATCAATAAAGATATTTTTTAACCATATGCCCCAATCCATGGAATCAAAAAATTCAGATCACTCTTTTTTTAACATACGCGACACCACAGACAAAGTTTACCTAACCGTAATAATATTGTTGGTGCTTATTTCGGGAACCCTTACTTATGTGGTTTTTGATCAGAAAAGTGAAAATGAAGTAATTGCCTTGGAGCGTCAAGATTTGGAAGTGGAAACTGAAAATCTTACCGAAGAGTTAACGGACATGCTTGAACAATACAACGACTTGGAAACTGAAAACCAAGAAATCACGGAGGAAATGATTCAGCAAAAAGAGCAGATTCAAGACCTCCTAAAAGATGTAAAAGAAGGGAAAGCCAATGGGCGTAAAGTAGTTCAGTTTAGAAAAGAGGTAAGAACTCTGCGTACGGTCATGAAAGGGTATGTTTTTACCATCGATTCCCTGAATACTGTAAACATCGAATTAACCACTGAAAATCTCGAAATTAAGGGCCAATTAGGGTCGGAAAAACGGAAGTATACTCGCCTCGAAAAAACGGCAAAAAACCTAGAGAAAAAAGTAGAATTGGCCAGTCAATTAAAGTCGCTGTATACCGAAGCGTCCGGTATTCGGGTTCGGTTTAACGGAAAACAAACGGACACTCGACGTGCCGACAGAACTGAAACCATTAAACTTTGTTTACGTTTAGCTGCTAACGAAACTTCCCCTCCCGGAGACAAGACTATTTATGCCCGTATTATTACTCCAGAAGGAGAGGTTTTAATTGATCCTGCCAATCCGGAAGACAGAATACCAGTTAAAGGAATTCCAAATGGAAACTACAGTGCAAAAAGGACTTTTAAATACGAAAACCAAGAAACCGATTTTTGCATGTATGTTCAATTGGCGGCCCCTTTAATCCCTGGAGATTATTTAGTAGAGGCATTTGAATCTGGTGCTGTTATTGGAAATACCCAGCTAGAATTAAGATAAGCCTCCTTCCTGAATCAAATCATTTATTCGGACTACGTTTCTCCCTTCCGGGGAGCTGCGAATTGGTGCTCTTGGGGGAAAGCTGTGCATGTGCGATTGGAAATACTGCAAAATGCGCACAAGC
>JBLHJD010000049.1:0-15184 GCA_047618705.1 Luteibaculaceae bacterium | reverse complement strand
GTCTCACCACAAAAACCACTAATGATATCCGTTGAAATTCCACACTCCGGAATAATCCGACGAATGGCATTCATTCGGTTCATATACCACTCAACCGTATAACCCCTGTTCATTTTCTGCAAAACTTCATTGTCCCCACTTTGCACAGGTAAATGGATGTAATTACAAATATTTTCATACTTAACAATGGAGTGCATCACATCATCCGTCATATCCTTAGGGTGGGAAGTAGAAAAACGAATCCGTAATTCTGGAGAAACCTCCGCAACCATTTCTAGCAATTGAGCAAAAGAAACGGTGGGTAAATCAGCATCCAGAATTTCCCCTTTTTTATTAATGTTCCAACGGTAACTATCTACGTTCTGACCTAATAAAGTAACTTCCCTATATCCCTGATCAAATAAATCGTGTGCCTCTTGAACAATGGATTTTGGATCCCGGCTGCGTTCACGCCCCCGTGTAAATGGAACTACACAAAAAGAACACATGTTATCACATCCACGCATAATGGATATAAAAGCAGTAATTCCGTTGCTGTTTAGTTTCACGGGAGTAATATCAGCATAGGTTTCTTCCCGAGATAACATTACGTTAACGGCTTTCTGCCCTCCATCTACTTCATTAATGAGGTTGGGCAAATCGCGGTAGGCGTCTGGACCAACCACAATGTCAACCAATTTTTCCTCTTCCAACAGCTGCGATTTTAATCGCTCAGCCATACAGCCTAAAATCCCAACAATGAGATGTGGTTTTTTCTTTTTTAAACCTTTAAAAAAGGTCAGTCGGTTGCGAATTCTTTTTTCAGCATTATCCCGAATTGCACACGTATTCATGAACACAATATCCGCCTCCATTTCTTCATTGGTGGTTTCATATCCTTCTTTTGTTAGAATAGATGCAACAATTTCTGAATCAGAAAAATTCATTGCGCAGCCATAACTTTCCAACAATAGCTTCCTCCCATTTTTTTCTTTTCCGCTTTCCAACATTACTGCCTCGCCTTGACGACACTCCTCTACCATGGGTTTTTCCTCGTGCATGCCTTTGAAATTTAGGCTGCAAAGGTACAAAAAATGGGTAGGATTGTCATTTTGTCAGGAGCTTCCTTTATTAAGGTATCTAAATAAAAACAGCCGCACTTACAGCTTAAATTATATTTTTGCGGGATTCGGATATATATTATGGCTAAAAATCTTGTGATTGTGGAGTCGCCTGCAAAGGCGAAAACGATAGAGAAGTATTTAGGAAAGGACTATGTGGTGCGTTCGAGTTTTGGACACATCAGAGACCTGCCTAAGAAAGGGAATGCGGTTGATGTGGAGAACAATTATGAGCCGAGTTATGAAATATCTCCGGATAAGAAAAAGGTCCTGGATGAGCTGAAAAAGCTAACCAAAACTTCGGAAGTTGTTTGGTTAGCGACGGATGAGGACCGGGAAGGAGAAGCAATTTCCTGGCACCTTAAAGAAGCATTGAACCTTTCTCCAGAGGCAACAAAAAGAATTACGTTTAACGAAATCACCAAAACGGCTATTCTAAAAGCAATCGAAAATCCACGGGATATTAATGTGGATTTAGTGAATGCACAGCAGGCAAGGCGGATTTTGGATCGCTTGGTTGGGTTTGAACTTTCTCCAGTTTTGTGGAGAAAAGTGAAGCCAGGCTTGTCGGCCGGACGGGTGCAGTCTGTAACCGTTCGTTTAATTGTAGAGCGGGAAGATGAGGTTAAAGCTTTTGTTCCTGTTGCTACCTACAAAACAAGTGCTTTGTTCGAGCTGAGCAA
Source organism: Luteibaculaceae bacterium (assembly GCA_047618705.1). Lineage (GTDB taxonomy): Bacteria > Bacteroidota > Bacteroidia > Flavobacteriales_D > Luteibaculaceae > JBLHJD01. Next base: position 13,401 of record JBLHJD010000049.1, on the reverse strand, counting down.
CGGTCAACAGTTTAAAGCTGATTTACAAAAACGGTTTTCAACCCTGGAGGAAACGCGCGATTTTTTGAAAAAAATTGTGAGTCCAGATTTTTCTATTGAAAGTGTAGAAACTAAACCGGCAAAGAAAACACCGACGCCACCGTTTACAACATCAACTTTGCAGCAGGAAGCTTCTCGGAAATTGGGGTATTCTGTGGTGCAAACCATGGCCAATGCTCAGAAATTGTACGAGCAAGGGTTGATTACCTATATGAGGACAGATTCAACCAATTTGTCTGAATCTGCTCGGCAAGATGCTGAAAAGCAAATCACGGCTGACTACGGTGCGGAATATGCGCATACACGTTCGTTCAAAACTAAAACAAAAGGAGCTCAAGAGGCACACGAGGCCATACGCCCTACCGATTTCGGTCAGCGAACTTCGAGCATCGGAAATTATGAGGACCGGTTATACCAACTTATTTGGAAACGGGCAATTGCCTCCCAGATGTCGGATGCACAACTCGAGAAAACAACCGTTAAAATTAGGCAAGCGGAATTGGAATACAATTTTGTTGGTGCTGGTGAGGTACTTAAATTCGAAGGTTTCCTGAAAGTATATTTGGAAGGGAAGGATGATGAGAATGAAGAAGATTCAGGAATGTTGCCTGCCATGAATGAAGGGGAAACCTTGTTGGCTGTTTCCATTGAAAGTAGAGAGCGTTTCTCCAATAACCCACCAAGATATACCGAAGCTAGTTTAGTTCGCCGTTTAGAAGAGCTGGGAATTGGACGTCCGTCTACCTATGCTCCAACCATTTCTACCATTCAGAAAAGAGGATATGTAGTAAAGGAAGACAGAGAAGGTGTTGATCGTGCTTACAAAGAGTTGATCTGGACAACAAAAGGAGTTGAGGAAAGAGATGGCGTTGAAATAGCTGGACGTGAAAAATCAAAATTATTTCCGACGGATATAGGTGGGGTGGTAAATCAATTTTTGACAGAGCACTTTTCCAATATTTTGAGTTACAATTTCACGGCAGACGTGGAAAAGGAGTTTGATGAAATTGCCATGGGTCAAAAAGAATGGCGTGTGATGTTGGATCAATTTTACAAGCCTTTTCACGAAACGGTTGATCATACCATTGAGCATTCGGAAAAAGCGACAGGTGAACGGGAACTTGGAAAAGACCCAGCAACCGGGAAGCCAATAATTACTCGGATAGGCCGATTTGGGCCGATGGTCCAACTTGGAGACGCTGAGGATGAAGAAAAGAAATTTGCTTCTTTACGCACAGACCAGAGTATTACAACCATTACTTTAGAAGAAGCCTTAGACTTATTTAAATTACCTCGCGGTTTGGGGGATTACGAAGGATATAAAGTTTCTGCGGCTATAGGTCGCTTTGGACCTTACATTCGGCACAATGGAAAATTTGTTTCTATTCCGGAAGAATCAAATCCTTTTGAGATCACTTTTGAACAGGCCATTGAGTTGATTGAAGAGAAAAGAGAAAAGGATAAAAAAGCCTTGATAAAAACCTTCGAAGAAAATGAAGAAGTTCGGATTCTTGAAGGAAGATATGGGCCATATATAAAATTTGGGAAGGACAATGTGAAAATCCCAAAGGATGCTGAGCCGAAAGATTTGACTTACGCGGATTGTGTGAAGTTGAAAGAAGAGCAGGACAAAAAGCCAAAGCGTAAAAAAGCACCTAAGAAGAAATAGTATGGAGTTGTTGGAACTTCAACAGCGGTTTAACCAGGATGAGGTTATTCAATATAAAAAGAAGGCATTTCCCAATTCAATAGGAGGCCTTTTGAATACTGATTTTTCGGAAGTCAAGGGGGCTATTGTCGTATTCTGTGTAGCAGAAAATAGGGCCAATGGGAAGTCAGAGGAGAGTTGGACAAGACAAGTTCGGGAACAGCTGTATTCCCTATTTCCCGAGTCTGGTGCTGCGATCCTTGATTGGGGAAACCTCAAGTTGGGAAGCACCTACGCGGACACCTTGGTGGTGTTGCAAGAAGTAACAGAACACATCCTTAAGCAGGGTGGATTCCCCTTGGTGATGGGAGGTGGACACGACTTAACCAAAGCGCTTGCCCTCTCTTTAAAGGGGGCAGAATCGGAGGTTCATTTGGGGTTGTTGGACGCTAAATTGGATGTAGGGGACACGGAAGATGGTCTCCACGCAGGGAACTTTCTGTCCGATTTTATCATCAACCACAGTCAGTTTGTTTACGACATTCATTGCATGGGTGTTCAGCGTTATTTTGTTGATCCAGAAATTGTGCAATTGTGGAATGGACTTAATTTGGGTATGACCCGATTGGGCGAATGTAAAAACACCATTTCCACATTGGAGCCTTGTATCCGGGATTTGGATGTTTTTTCCATTGATTTAGGCGTGTTGGAGTTGGCTAGTTTTTCTGGCGCCAACAATGGTCCTAATGGGATTAATGCGTGGGAATTTTGTCAGATTTCCAAGTATGCAGGGATGGCAGATAGACTCCAATTACTGGGTTTATTTGGTCTGGATACAACATTAAGTGCAAATCATGCGTTGTTATTAGCAGAATTCGTTTGGTGTTTTGTCGAAGGTTATGCAATGCGGGTAGGAGATTACCCTGTTGGTCCCAAAGATGGACACCGAAAGTTTACAGTTACCATGGACCAGGAAGTTACGCAGGAATTAATGTTTTTCCAAAGTACTAAGTCGGGTCGATGGTGGTTTCAAGCTCCCCCTACAAGCCTTAATCAAAACCAACCCATTCGGAAGAATTGGGTTTCTTGTAGTTACGAGGACTACCAGAGCGCGTTGGAAAATAAAATTCCAGCCCTTTGGTGGAAATGGTTGGATAAAAATGCCTAACTTTTTGGATTCAAAGTTTTTGCAGATTATTGATAACGTGATTTATATAAAGATTTTGCATATTTTAGCGAAATCCAAATTGGGAAATTGTGCAGTTTGGCGAATTGTTATGCTCGTTTGTATGGGCATGGCTTCTGTTAATGCAGAGGCGCAAGAATTGCAACAATGGGCCGAGTACGATTTTTCTAATGGGGCCTATTTACCTGCAAAGGCGGGAGACCAGGGATGGCAGCGTTTTTTTATTATGCGCCGCGATCAATGGGTTGGTTTTCCTGGATCACCTAAGTCAACCTTATTAGGTTGGAATGGGAATTTGGGGAGTTTAGACCAAGTAGGGGTGTATTTTTTACAAGATAAACTGGGGATTCAGAGTCATCAACGCTTGTCTACAAACAAGTCCATTAGCTTGGGGTCGTTTTTAGGAGTAAGCTGGGGGGCAGGGATTAACCTAGGATATCAGTGGAGTAGCATAACAACGTCGGGGTTGGAGCAATTTGACCCGGCCTTGGATGGCATGACTAATCAGAGCAGTTTTATTATTGGAGCTGGATTTGGTTTTTCAAGTGAGACCTTTGTTTTCCAGGGTAGTTTCCTTCCATCATTAAAAGATGATGGAAGGAAAGAAAAGCAGTGGTTGCAATTTTTGGATTGGAAACCGCGTTTTTTATCTAGGAAAAGCATGAGTCTTCGATCCAATATAAAAATGGACTTAGGAGATGTTCAAATACGGTCAGCTAGCCTGACAGTGTTGAAAGATTTTGAACAATTGAGTTTAGGGCTTCGAATTCGAAGCGAAGGTGCGGTTGGGGTGCGTGTAGCAATTTCCAATACCAATCTTTTGCCAGGCCCCATTGACTTGGTATTTAACGCTGAGTTAATTGGAGCTAAAGTCGAAAACGGGCCAATATTATATTCCAATGAAATTGGGATAGCCTATAGATTTACCAAAATGGTAAGTCGAGAACGCGAAGGGCATAAAACAGTGCGTTATTTGTAGTTGAAACCTTTTTGTTTGTGCATATGAAATACGGTTTGAAGAAAAATTTGGGAATTGCAGCAGTAGCTTTGGCGTTTGCCAGCTGTACTGGTGGAAGTTCAGGAGACCTAGTAGGTGTTACTGATTATGATGGATGGCAACCAGTCACTCCATTTGGGATGAATTTTGTGAACATGGGAAGTTATACCATGGGTAGCAATGATGAGGATGTTCCTTTTGCGAATGTAAACCAATCTAAAACGGTTTCTGTTGCGTCGTTTTATATTGACGATCAGGAGATTAGTAATTCAGAATACAAGCAATTTGTTCAGTATGTTCGGGATTCTTTAGCTCACACTTTGTTGGGTGAAGAGGGAATTGGAGAGCATTATGTTCCTGAGGAGGAATTGCCAGAAGATTATGATGGCGATCCTGTTTTGAATTGGAATGAACCGATTGAATGGGATGATCCTGAGGCTAAAGAAGCCTTGGAAGAGTTGTTTATTCCTAGCTCAGAGCGATACTATGGTCAAAGAATTTATGATGTTCGGAAAATGAACTTCACATATTACTGGTTAAATTACCTTGGAGCTTCTGATAAAGGAGGACGGGATAAAGTACTTAGTAATAATGTTAGTGAGCAGTTAGGAACTAGTACTCCAGTTTTGGGTCATTCAGACCGGGGTAAATTTATTATCAAGGAAGTAACTAACGTTTACCCAGATACTTTGGTATGGGTGCATGATTTAACCTATGCTCAAAACGATGCAATGACAGAAAATTATTTCTGGCATCCAGCATATGGTAACTATCCAGTAGTGGGTGTTACTTGGTCTCAAGCTAGAGCATTTAATGTTTTTAGAACGCGATTAATCAACATGTCAAAAGTGGCTAATGGAGATTTGCAAATGCCAAGTTTCCGTTTACCAACGGAAACAGAGTGGGAATATGCTGCTCGTGGAGGTCGTGATTTAGCATCGTACCCGTGGGGTGGTCCTTACATTAGAAATATGTTGGGTTGTCCTTTAGCAAATTTCAAACCTTTGCGTGGTGATTATGTTGAGGATGGTGGGTTTTATACCGTGCCAACAACTTCGTACGAACCAAATGATTATGGATTATTTTGTATGGCAGGAAACGTTTCGGAATGGACTAGCACAACCTATGACGAATCTGTTTTTGAACTTGCTACTGAAATGAATATGGATTATAACTACCAAGCAAAAGCAGATGATGCCCCTTCTTTAAAAAGAAAGGTAATTCGCGGTGGGTCTTGGAAGGATATTCCTTACTTCTTGCAGTGCGGTACTAGAACATATGAATACCAAGATACAGCTAAGTCTTATGTTGGTTTCCGTTCAGCCATGTCTTACCTTGGTCAAGGAATAGATGAATAATTTATAGTAAAATATTTTTTTTGAAACATTTTAAAGGAAAATTGGATGAAGCCAGGTAGTAAAGGTTGGAAAAAAATTATGGCCAAATTGTACGGTATCGGTGCAGCGGTTGTAATTATAGGAGCACTTTTTAAGATTCAGCACTGGGCTGGGGCTAGTGAAATGTTGATACTTGGTCTTAGTGTGGAAGCATTAATCTTTATATTCTCAGCATTCGAACCTATTCCTGTGGATTACCACTGGGAGTTGGTATACCCTCAGTTTAATCCTGGAAATGAAGACGAGGATGATCATCACCGTCCAGCACCAGAATCAATTACGCAAAAGTTGGACCACATGTTGGAAGATGCCAACATTGACAATGCTTTGTTAGAACACTTAGGCTCCGGTATGAGAACCTTGGGTGATCAGGCCGCAAAGCTTAGCGAAATTACGGATGCAGGTGTTGCAACTAATGAATATACAACAAACCTTCGGGACGCTGCAGTTAGTGTAGCCAACTTGAAAGACACTTATCAACAGGCTTCTGAGTCTTTGACCGGTCTTTCTACAGCTGGAGAAATGGGGCAAACTGCAGGTGAAAGTTTACGTCAGATGACGAAGAACTTGAACGCCTTAAATGAGATTTACGAACTGCAGTTGACCGAAACAACCAACAGTATTCAGGCTTCTAATCAATTGGTGCGTAACATTCAAGGTATGATGGAAGACTTAAATGCTTCTGTTGATTCTGCGAAAGAATACCGTCATAATATTGAGGAGTTGGCAACTAATTTGAACCAGTTAAATTCTATTTATGGTAACATGCTTGCTGCCATGAATGTGAATAAAGCTTAACCAGTAGAAAAATATTCGATGGGAGGAGGTAAGGAAACAGGAAGACAGAAAATGATCGGGATGATGTATCTCGTTCTAACTGCTCTTCTAGCGCTAAACGTAGCGAAAGACATACTGGATGCCTTTGTTGTGTTGAACGAAGGTTTGCATAATACAGAGGCCAGTTTTAAGGCTAAAATAGAAGGAGAATATCACAATTTGGAGAAATCTTATGCTGAGAACCCCGTTAAGGTTCAAAAAGCTTGGGATGCTGCTCAAATTGTAAAGATGGAAACAGATGAGTTAGTTGCAGAAATCACAATTATGAAGGGGGTTTTAATGGCTATGGCGGATAACCTGCCACTTGAAGCTGTTATGGGACCTAACGAAAATGGAATTGATACGCTGAAATCGTTGCAACTGGTTGAAGCAAAAGATAATTACGATATCACTTCCCGATGGATGGAGGAAGCTCCTTTGTTGACACCCGATGTGGAGTTGCCGGACGGGCGGGGACCGAATATTTTGAACGGATATGTGTTAGTTGAAAAATTGGAGGCTTACCGGGAATCAATGTTAGCATTGGTTGGTAAGAGTGTGATTTTAAAAATGTCCTTAAATAAAACGTTCAGTTTCCCGGAAATTGAAAAAGGACATGAGAGTGAACCACTTACGTGGGTACACCATACGTTTTATCACAGTCCTGTTGCAGCAGTTGTAACAATACTATCAAAGGTCCAAACGGATTTACGCGGTGCCGAGGCAGATGTTTTGGCCTATTTGATGGAGTCTGTGGATGCTTCTTCTTTTAAGTTCAACAAATTGAAGGCGGCGGTTATTCCAAATTCCACCTATTTGAATGTTGGAGACAGCTTTAAAGCCCAAGTTTTTATTGCGGCTTTTGATACCACTAAAAGTCCACAAATGGTCTTTTCTAAAGGATATGCTGGAGAAATGGATGGTTTGGAGTCCTATGAAAACGAGTATGGGGAAGGTGAAATTGAATTGGCAGGTGATACTTCAGTAGTTAAGGTAATAAACGGACTTGGAAGAATTGCTATCCCATCCCGTGGAGAAGGGGAGTTCGAATGGAAAGGTTTAATTAATTACAAAGCTCCTTCCGGTGCTATTAAACATTACCCTTTCCAAGTATCATACAAAGTGTCCAATGCAGGTGCGGTTGTTTCACCAACCAAAATGAATGTTTTCTACAAAGGACTTAGTAACCCGGTTAGTGTATCTATTCCTGGTGTTTCCAATGACCAGATTCAAGTGAGTGCTCCTGCTGGAGTGAAACTTTCTGGATCTAATGGAAATTATGAGGTGGTGATTACAAACCAAGCTTTGCGTAAGGCAAAATTGACTGTTTCAGCCAAAATGCCAAATGGCAAGGTGAAGTCTATGGGAGACTTTGAGTTTAGGGTATTTAAAATTCCAGATCCAGTTCCTCAATTGATTGGTAAAGGACCGGAAACACAGGCAATTGCGCTCTCTACATTAAAAGGGGCTAACTTTCTTGTTGCTGACCTGAAAGATTTCCTTTTTGAAGGCGTGAAGTACAACGTTACTGGGTTTACATTGAACTACGAATCCCGCGGGATTTCAAGTGAGTTTAAAACCTCTAATCAGTATTTAACAGCTGAGATGAAAGGATATATTCAGACGTTAAAACAAGGGAAAACCATTACTTTCTCTCGTATTAAGTGTGTTGGACCGGATAATTCGGAAAGAGATATTGGAAGTTTAGTTTTTAAAGTGATATAATTATGGCAGCTCGGAAGTTACTTTTGTTGGTAGCATTTGCTCTCCTTGGAGATTTTGCAAATGCGCAGATGTTGGACGGTTTTTATGTGAAACAACATAATTACACAAAACAAGTTATTCCTCAACCTTCAGTTCGGGAAGCGGATGTTTTGTGGTCCAAAAGAGTATGGAGAAGAATTGATGTTCGTCAGAAACTCAATCACCAATTGTATTTTCCTTTGGACGAAATTAAAGATCGTCAGTGTTTGTATACTGTCATAAATCGGAATCTGCGGGATGGTTTAGTTTCCTTGTATGAAGAGGAAACACCAGGGACCTGTGAGTTTACTAAACCAATTGACCCTTCCAAAATTGAAGCGGTCTTTGGTTATACACAAACCAAGGAAGAGCAAGACGAAATTACTGGAGATATTACGAAGGTTGATGTTGACGTAGCTTTTACCCCGGCAATGCTTAGTTTTATTGACCTGAAAGAAGATTGGTATTTCGACAAAGAGAAATCGGAGTTGCGGGTACAAGTCATAGGTTTGAGTTTAATTTTCTCCTACCTAGATGAAACTGGATCGGTTAAGAAAAAGCAGCCAGGTTGGTTGTATTTCCCAGAATTGCAGTATGTTCTTGCTAACTACGAGACCTACAACATAAGTGGGAATGATTCTGAAAGACGTTCATTCTTGGATGTTTTCTTAAAGCGCCAGTTCTCTTCCTACATAACAAAAGAAAGCAACGTTTACGATCGTTATATTCAAGATTACAAAGTTGAAGGTTTAGGTCAGTTGGCCGAATCTGAGCGTATTAAAGGGGAAATGTTCCGCTTTGAGCACGATCTTTGGAGTTACTAAAATTCACTTTACTTTATTGTATGTCCGTTATTTGGTTTAACCAGGTAACGGGCATTTTTTTTGACTATGGTTACAGTTGACAATCTTCAGTATCATTTAGGGGAAAGAACCCTTTTTAACGGCATCTCTTTTCAGATTAGTGGAAAGGATCGCATTGGGTTAGTGGGAAGAAATGGTGCGGGTAAATCCACACTGCTAAAAATTGTGATGGGAGAAATTCAAGAGTACGCAGGTGCCATTTCTACCCCTCAGAATTTTAAAATTAGCTACCTCGCCCAAACCATTGTTGTGGATGACAACAACACAGTATTAGAAGAGGTGAAATTGGCTTTTGAAGAAAAGTCGAAGGTGGAAAAACGGATAGAAGAACTTACCTATGCCATTGAAACCAGAACCGATTATGAGACAGACTCCTACATGGACCTCTGTACCGAAATTGCAGATCTCAATGACCGGCTTACCCTACTTATGGACGACAATCCAGAAGCCGAGTTAGAAATTGTATTGCAAGGTTTAGGTTTTGAACGTAAAGATTTTAACCGAAAACTAAGTGAGTTTTCCGGAGGTTGGAAAATGCGCGCGGAATTAGCAAAACTCTTGTTGTCCAAACCGGATTTGGTTTTACTGGATGAGCCAACGAACCACCTCGATATTGTGGCGGTTCAATGGTTAGAGAAATACATTTTGTCCAAATCGTTTCCAATGGTTCTCATTTCTCACGATAGGGAGTTTCTAGATAACTTAACGAACAGGACTGTTGAGATTAACGCAGGGAAAATTTTCGATTACAAGTTTAACTACTCCAAGTACCTTATAGAACGGGAACAAGACCTTGAAAAGCAATTGGCAACAAAAGCAAATCAAGAAAAGGAAAAGGAACGCATGGAGAAGCTGGTGGCTAAGTTTAGAGCAAAAGCCAACAAAGCAGCCTTTGCGCAAAACCTAATCCGGAAACTGGATGCCATGGAAGACATTGAAATTGATCATTTTGATGATTCCAACTTAAATGTTCGTTTCCAAAAACCGACTCACTCCGGAAAAATTGTAGTAAAGGGAGAGGCCCTTACCAAATCCTATGGTGATGTAGGAATATTCGATAATGCCGACTTTGAAATTATTAAAGGCCAGAAACTAGGTCTTTTGGGGAAAAATGGAATCGGGAAATCAACCCTGATACGCATGATATGTGGAGAAGCTCCTACGAGTGGTGCTTTAACGCTTGGACATCAAGTCCACACCGGTTACTTCGATCAGCTATCATCCGAAAAACTAGATGGGAACCTAACCGTTTTGCAAACCATGGAGGATGGTTGTCCAGATACCATGTTTACGCGAATACGTGGGTTACTTGGAGCATTTATGTTTTCGGGAGAGGATGTAGATAAAAAAGTGAAGGTCTTAAGTGGTGGTGAAAAAACGCGTTTGGCATTATGTAAATTGATGCTAGAGCCCTACAACTTATTAATTCTGGATGAGCCAACAAACCACTTGGATATTGCGTCTAAAGAGGTGTTGCGGCAAGCTATTATGGAATACGAAGGAACCTTGCTGCTGGTAAGCCATGATAGGGCGTTTATGCGCGACATGTTCAGCGAAATTCTCATTATTGAGGACAAGAAGTTGAACTCCTTTATTGGTGGTCTGGACGAATTCTTGGAAAAAAATCAAGCCGAATCTGTGCGGATGTTTGAGAGTGGAGACTTGTTAAAGGCACAGAAGGCTAAGAAAGAACCCAAGGAAAAAGTGGCTGCACCGCAAGGAATCACCAAAGATGAAAAGCGCAGGCAACAAAGCCTTAAGAAAGTGGAGCGGGATATGGAATCCTTGAATGCTACTAAAAAGGAATTAGAAAAAAAGTTTGAGAAAATGACGGGAACAGAACCGGAATATCGAAAACACATGGAGGACTATGCCGAGTTAAAACGGCAACTCGAAGAAAAAGAAGAAAAATGGCTCGATCTGAGCGAATAAATAAAAAGGCTACCCATTTGGGTAGCCTTTTTTGGTTTAAATATTCGCGGAAGGTGCTAAGAGATAGGCGTGTACAAAAACTCAATCTTGGCTATGGTTGTCATTTATGGACATTATTATTGCCTTAATATCAATTAGTGATTAAAAAGGAAAGAAGGAATTTTAGTTTAACGCATAAACAGAAGGAATATATCTCAGGCCAAGTAAAAAGTGGGGATTACCAGAATGCCAGTGAATTAGTTCGCGATGCTTTAAGACTTCACCAGGTTTATAGGGATAAGGTGATTGGAAATTGAAAAGGGGTGGGACACTCCCGTCAGCGGTCGCGAAGTAGGAGATATAATAAAAGCAAAAAAGCAGCAATATATAAAGTGCGTTCCCGCGTTGTTAAATGGGTTCTTTCTGAGGCTGCAGACCTCGATTTAGAAGAAATATTTGATTATTCAGTCCTGGAATTTTGGGCTAGAACAGGCAATTGCATATGTTGCTGATTTTGAAAAGTGATTTTTATTCTAATGAATATCCCTGATTTGGGGCGACTTCGACCTGAATTAAAAATGGGGTTAAGGAGTTTTTTAAATGGGGTACATATAGTTTTTTACCGGGTGTAAATTGAGGAATTGAAAATTGTACGGACACTTCATGCAAACCGGGATTATAATTCTTTTCTTTAATTGGGGCTCCAAAAATTAAAGACGTTTATCTTAGGTTTTCATCAAGACGTGGTTAATTCCATCTAGGTTTTCAAGGAAAAAGCGGCTGAATCACTTGGTTTAGGACAAGTAGAAAATATAAATTGGTTAATCCTTTCCAATAATGTGATTAAAGGGATCCTGAATTCTAAGGTACCCATTGAGTTAATTAGTATTTTGATAAACAACAATTAGTCTTGCTCTATATTTTATTGGGATGTTCTATGTGCTTGAAATATCCGATAAGAAGGTGGGAGTAAGTGGTTTTACATTTATACACGTGTATGATTAGATATTTATTCCTTGTTTTAAGCCTCCTTTTTGCGAAACCCATTTTTTCCCAAGAAGCAAAACTAGTTTTAGTTGATAGCTTGGCCTTTGGCCCATTGTTTGAATTTGATTCTCGGGTTTTCACACATTGTACAAGGCCAAATGAGAATTTAATTTTTGAAATTAGCCCGAATGGTGATATTTCAGAAATCCCCAATTTTGAAATGCAGAAATGGGGAGGAACAGACACATCATTTCAACATATTCAATGGGAGGCCAAAGGAGACTTCGTTTATTCTTTTGGGTATTATAATTTGCTTGATTCAAATTGGTTTTTAAAAAGTTGGAAGCCTTATTTTCATAAATATGACCAAGATTTCCAACGTGTTGAAAAATATTCATTTTCAGATTCGATTAATTTGGCTTCGGAATTGGTGTTTTTTACAGATACAAATTCAGTTGTGTTTTTTGGTTATAACTTGATGATAGATACGAATTCTTTTGTTGAAATTCTTGAGGATTCATTATATCTACTGGAGGTTGATTTGTCAAGTTTTGATTTTCAAATAAAATCGTTTGAAATGCCTGATGGTTTTGTTCCTAGCTCACCAGTATCGATGCCAATAAAGGAAATGCTATTAAGCAGCGATCAGTCTAAAATTATTCTAAAAACTGAATTTGGAATTTCTAATTATGTGGCCTATCAATTGGACCTAAGTAGCTATGAGATTAAGGCCTTAGATCAGAAATTTAGTGAGGTTTCTGTTGGTTCCCCTCCTGTTATTCCCTACGCTATAGCGAGAAATGAAATGCCAGGTGATAAACAATTTCTTTATATTTCTGATAAACCAATTAGAACGGGAGACCTGGGTGATATTAATCCTAGTAAAAAGCAAGCTTTTTTATATTATTTAAATATTGATTTGGAGATTGTTCAATATTCAATTCTGGAGGATTTGGAATATTATTATGATAAATCTCAATTCCAAAGAGGTCGACTAGTGAAAAGGTTTTTTAACGACACTATTTCTGGTTTTAATACTACAGATTGGGCTCAGGATTCGGTTAGTATTTATACGGGTGAAATATATAAGGACGGATTTTTTTATTTTAAAAAGGATTTAGTAAGCGGTGAAACCTTGGATAGAAGGTTTATTACAAGGTTTGATGCTCTAAAGGATTATGATAATCACCTTATAATGAATCATGGGAGTTATGGGGATATTGTTTTTCCGGATACAGTGGCATTGCTTTTATATACAAACCCTCCTGGCCCAACAACCTTAAGAGAAAGAGGTCTAATATCCATTCCTCTTTCCAGTATGCCACAAGCCTTAAAAGAAGTTTCGAGGAAAGAATTATCGTTTTCGGTGTTTCCAAATCCATCGGTGGATCAGGTACGCATTATAGGGTCCAAAAAAGGGGTTTTTCAAATTTTCTCACAATCTGGGCAGGAAATGATGCAAGGGCAGTATTTTGAGGGCATTCCAATTGACCTCAATAGATTAAAACACGGTAACTATATTATTAAAATTAATGATGGGATTAGTTCTGGGTCCTTTAAGTTAATCAGGGAGTAAGAGGGAAGTGTTCATGTAAAATCAGCTTTATGTTAAGATGTCTTGTATTCGTTTTAAGCCTCCTAGTTTGGGGGCCCATTTTTTCACAAAAAGGAAATATTCAGATTTTTCCGAATTCTGGATATCCTTTTACAACAAGTGAGTTGGGGGATAAGAAATATGTCCGGTTTTTTAAATCAGGAGATTCTTTATTTGATTCTTATAGGGTTTTTCCTAATGGAAATTTTGACCCCGACGA
>JBLHJD010000048.1:0-15567 GCA_047618705.1 Luteibaculaceae bacterium | reverse complement strand
AATTTCGACCTTCCTCATTCTATCTGGACTGATCTCAAGGGTGAAACCATTTCCATTGCAGGTGACTGCTCCGAAAAAGTAGCGGAGAACTTCCAAAATCTTGGGATATTAACGGGCATAAAGGGTGCTTTTCCCTCCGCTGCCCTCGCAGCACCTATCGTGCTCAACAAGTTTAAAAATACAGAGTTCGAAGACCTAGCCTATTTTGTTCCAAAGTATTTGAAGGATTTTGTAATTACCGCTCCTAAAAAGTAGTGTAATCTACTTGTACCACTTCCATAATCTTGGTTTGCATATTGGTCCTTAGAATGCTGGAAACAGCTCCAGGAATAGCACCTTCGTATTGGAAGTAAATGCTTTCCTGTTTCCTTCCTCGGGTTCCGATTATGGCGTCTAGTTTGTTGTGGCGGTAACTGAGCTTAAATTCCCACAACAAATAATTCGATTTTCGCTTCCACAAGTGCAGCTGGCCTTTTTCATTTCGAGCCCAGTAAATGGTGGTGTTTTTTCCAGGAGTTCGAATGACTTGCTCAACCGGCCTTGCTTTGTTGTCCTTATAAACGGTGGTGCTTTTTTGTTGAACACCAAAGTGATTAACGATTTTCTCCTCGGTAGTTTTTCCGCCATGAATTAAATGCCGAATAATTTTTTCAGTTTTAAATGGGGCGCTAGGAACTACCTCGCCAACTTTACGCCTAAAATATTGAAGTTCTATGGTTCGACCGTAATTGTCAAAAACATGGACCACCCGGGTTTCTGTTCCATTGCGGATGGTCGTTTTAATTTTGAATAACCCGTCCTCAAAAATAAATTGGTTTTTAGTTTCTCCATCTGAATTAAATGAAATTACCTCAACCAAGTTTCCCTCCCAATCAAAGGAATAATCTAGGGTTTCACTAAACTCCAAACGCTCATCTGGCTTTTTCTTCCGAATTTCAAAGTGGATAGCCTGAATTCCCTTTTTCTTGATGAATTCTTTATTCAAAGGCGGAATTAAATCCATGCTTTCCCAATAATTGGGATCCAACATTTCTTGTGCATTTCCACCACTCAATCCACCCACTAGAAACAACCAAAAAAACAGGAAATACTTACTCATAAATGTTATTCAAACTGTGCCTAGGTGCCAAACAGGTTCCAAATTTACAAATGTAGTAGGTGCTTTGGTCATCTACAAGCTCTTTTCCTTGGCAAATAGCCAAATTCAGGTCTGATGAAATAAACGAAAACCCAGGATAATATTGCCCCTCAATAGCAGTCCAAGCGGTAGAGTCTCCTGCAATTACCACATCGCCTGGCTCAAATTCAGAAAAATTCACTAGTCGTGCCCATTGACCGTTGGAGTAAGGGAATTGCTCAATGTCTGCAATCTGATGGGAGAGCATTCTTTGGTAACGATCTATCCAATCGATTTCCCCTAAAATTCGGCCGTATCTGTAGTACATCAACGCTAATGTGGAATTAGCAGAAGGGATTACGTCATCGCGCCTGTCCAAGGAAGCACTAATGAGGCGGTTGTTCCCCGATTTCCTGACCGTAAAAAAAGGAGGGTGCTCTTGACCAAAATCAGCCAAGACTAAAGTTAAAATTTCCGATCCCCTATTAAGCCAGTCTACATTC
Source organism: Luteibaculaceae bacterium (assembly GCA_047618705.1). Lineage (GTDB taxonomy): Bacteria > Bacteroidota > Bacteroidia > Flavobacteriales_D > Luteibaculaceae > JBLHJD01. Next base: position 13,947 of record JBLHJD010000048.1, on the reverse strand, counting down.
TGAGTCTGTTCAAATAAATCGAAAAAAGCTGCGGAAACAAAGGTGTAATCCTCTAATAGGGCCTCAATGTCAGTTCCGACCACATGTTTTAACCCAGCTTTATGTTGCTGCCAAAGCTGAATTCCAACCAATTCTGCGGCCTTTAACCATTTCTTGTTGTTGGAGGCTTTATATAAGGCCGTTAAGCCTGAAACCATAAGGCCGTTCCAGGATACCAGCTTTTTGTTATCCAAACCAGGGTGGATACGTTGACTTCGTTTTTCTTCAATTTTGTTTAACTCCTGAATGAGTTCGGGTGAAAATGGAGTGGCTTCCTTTTTCATATTAATATGCAAGCCATGCTCCCAATGACTCGATCTTTCAAATCCCGATTTATCCTCGAGTTCCCGAGTTAAAGCAGGGGAAAATAAGGAGTCCAATTCATCTTGATTCCAAACGTAATACTTCCCTTCCACACCTTCACTGTCCGCATCGAGGGCACAAAAGAAAAGCCCATCTTCATCCTGGAGTTCGCGCAAACAAAATTGTGCCGACCGTTCCGCAATTTGGAGGTAATACGGGTTTTTACTTTGTAAAAAAGCCTCAGAATAGAGCTCAATTAATTGAGCATTGTCGTACAGCATTTTCTCAAAATGGGGAATTTTCCAGGCCGCATCTGTTGCGTACCGAGAGAATCCGCCGCCAACCTGATCAAAAATCCCACCCGTAGCCATGTTATCCAATGCGGTGTACACATATTTTAATAGCTCCGTGTCTTTAGCGAAATGTCCAAACTCTAAAGCAAATTTGAGGTGAGATGGGACGGGGAATTTTGGCGCCCCTTGGTGTCCACCCCATTGTTTATCCCCGTTTTTTAGAATTCCATTTCTGGCTTTTTCCAAAACCAATTTCCAGTCGCGTTCCGCTGAGGAAGGAGGGATAAGTGTTTCGTTTTTTTGCAATGCGGATTTTAACTCCTCCCCGTATTCCCGCATTTTTTCGGGCTCCTCTTCCCAAATGGTATTCAACTGCTTTAATATGGCAATCCACTTTCCTTTTGGGAAATACGTTCCACCATAAACCGGCAGACCTTCGGGAGTGCTTATTACATTTAGTGGCCAACCACCTTGCTGCCCCATGAGTTGTAAAGAGGCCATAAATACCTGGTCCACATCAGGGTGCTCCTCCCGATCCACTTTAACACAAATAAAATGGGCATTCATAATTTCGGCTACTTCGGCATCTTCAAAACACTCCTTTTCCATGACATGGCACCAGTGGCAAGCGGAATAGCCAATGGAAACCAAAATTAGCTTGTTCTCAACCAAAGCGAGGGTAGACAAGTCGTCGCGCCAAGCAATCCAATTTACGGGGTTGTGCGCGTGTTGGAGGAGGTAAGGGCTTGTGGCCTTGATTAATTCATTTGTATATTGGTGGCTCATTGATTTTTTTTTGAAATTGGAATTGACAGAACTACAGCCACAAAGGCCAACTAATCCTAGCCCCCATAAGAATGGGAGTAAGGATCGCACCAAACCTAGCCCTCTAAAACGGCCAAAAGTTTGGAACTCCGAATCGCCTTTAATCCAGTGGTTTTTACTTTTTGGTTTGTTTTGGGCTATTTCGGTTACCATATTTGCAATTTACAGAACTTTTGACTCCAGCATCCAAATAATAAAATGGTATGTCCTCTGTGCGGCCATAACCTATGCTGTGCTGCGCCTTAAGTTTTTTAGAAATATTCGGGGAACTTTTTTTGCCATGTTTTTGAGCATGTGTGGTTTTGGCGCTTGGTTCTATGGCTTTCTGATTATTTTGGGAATGCTTTTTCCTCGGTCGTATGTGGAACGGGAAGCGGTTTTAAAAGTTAACCCTTACGCATTACCTGTTTCTTGTGCTATTTATTCAGCGCAAGATCCGGAGTTTAATGAACTCGAATTTGTTCTCAATTTTCGATGTCAGGGCGAAAAACAAAATGGGTATTATTTGTATAAGGAATGCCGCAGTTGGCTGGGATTCACTTACATTAAGTCTTGGGACCTCTATTTTGTAGAATAAAAAAGGCAGCGCTCTTGCGCTGCCTTTTGAAAATTACTTAGCGTAGTTTTCGTAGAAATGAGGGATGGTGCTGATTCCTTTAAAATAATTGAACAACCCATAGTGCTCATTGGGTGAATGGATAGCATCCGTATCCAAACCAAAACCCATCAAAACAGTCTTGAGACCCAATATTTCTTCAAACATGGCTACAATAGGGATGGACCCTCCGCTTCTGGCGGGAATTGGTTTTTTCCCAAATGTTGTTTCCATAGCATCCGATGCTGCCTTGTAAGCTTTTGAATCGATCGGCGTTACTGCTGCCTCTCCACCATGGTGGGGACGAACCTCAACTTTGACGGAAGAAGGTCCTATTTTTTCGAAATGGTTCTTGAACAAATCGGTAATCTCAGGAGACACTTGATGAGGCACTAGACGCATGGAAATTTTTGCAAATGCTTTGGAAGGCAAAACCGTTTTGGCTCCTTCGCCAATATACCCGCCCCAAATTCCATTTACATCCAGTGTTGGCCGAATGGAGCCACGTTCATTGGTCGTAAACCCAGCTTCTCCATTTACATCAGATAAGCCGATGGATTTTTTGTACGCCTCCAGGTTAAAGGGCGCTTTTCCCATTTCAGTGCGCTCCTCCGCGGATAATTCAGCAACCTTATCGTAAAATCCAGGAATGGTAATGTGGTTGTTCTCATCCTTTAAGGACGCAATCATTTTACATAAAACATTGATTGGGTTATCCACAGCCCCACCATACAAACCACTGTGCAAATCACGGTTAGGTCCGGTTACTTCCACTTCTACATAACTTAATCCGCGTAAACCAGTAGTGATGGAAGGAATGTCGTTGCCAATAATTCCTGTATCGGATACCAAAACAACGTCGGCCTTTAGTCGCTCTTTATTTTCTGAAACAAAAATCCCCAAGTTTTCGGAACCAACTTCTTCCTCCCCCTCAATCATAAACTTAAGGTTACAAGGAACATTATCACAGGCCATCATTGCCTCAAAAGCCTTGATGTGCATGTACATTTGTCCTTTGTCGTCACAAGCTCCACGAGCAAAAATGGCTCCTTCTGGGTGGATTTCAGTCTTTTTTATTACCGGTTCAAAGGGTGGATTATCCCAAAGTTCTAATGGATCTGCCGGCTGAACATCATAATGACCATACACCAAAACAGTAGGCAAGTTCGGATCTAAGATTTTTTCGCCATAAACGATTGGGTAACCCGCAGTTTTACAGATTTCAACCTTGTCGGCTCCTGCTTGTATCAGTTTGTCGTGAATAAATTCAGCGGTTTTAAAAACTGCATCTTTGTACTGAGGATCGGCAGAAATGGACGGAATTTTTAATAACTCCATTAATTCATCCAAGAAACGCTGCTCGTTGTCTTTAATATATTGTTGAACTTGTTGCATTGCTTAATTTTGAACAAATATATTTAAATCTATTACGTTGAATAATCGTAATTTTATTAAGATGTATTGTCGAATTGTATGTTTTCTGACCATTTTTTGGGCTCAATTCACTTGTTTGGCGCAATTCGATGTGAGCTATGGGGGTAATCAGTCCGACCCACAGTGGCTTGTAGAGAATGTGCTTTCGGGAGAAGGGGTTACCATTTCGGGCGTAAAATCGTATGGATATCCTTCTCAATTTGGATATTTTAATAAAGGTGCTGAATTGTTGGGCATGGAATCGGGAGTGGTTTTATCTAATGGGAAAGTGGAGGACATTTTCCCACAGGATCAACGAATGAACCACGCTTACCAAGTTTCGCCTACAGGTGGCGATGGTGATGATGACCTTTTGGCAATAGCTAACCTCGTTCCAGACTTAGTAGAAAAAGACTTTTCAGTGAACCGAACCAAGGATGCCGCTATCTTGGAATTCGATTTCATTTCCATATCCGATTCCGTAGAATTTAGCTTCGTTTTTGCTTCCGAAGAATATGCAGTTCAAGGAGAACAAGGTTTTTTGTTTTCCAAGTTTAATGATGTCTTTGGCTTTTTTGTAGCCGGACCTGGAATCTCAGGACCATATTCTAGCCCAAATGGATTCCCCAACGGTTCAGCAAATCTGGCCACAATTCCAGAAAACGAATGGCCCATTACCGTAAGCACCGTGAACAATGTTTTTAATTCCAATTACTTTGTTCAAACTGGGGATGGGAAAAGCCCAAACCCTTACAATGGACAAAGTATTCGGATTCAAAAATCATTTGAAGTAACACCCTGTGAAGTTTACCATTTCCGATTCGCTATAGCCGATGGCCAAGACAATACCTTCGACTCTGGTGTTTTTTTGGAGGAAGGATCATTTAAAATTAAACGGGAAATTGTGGAATTCACCAATGACAAGGTTAATGGGAATCGCTTGTTTGAGGGCTGCTCATCCTTTGATTTGGTAGTAAATTTACCGGCTGTTTTTGCCACTGAACAGCGTATTCAACTCAATTTTTCAGGGATCTCTGATGCCAGTGCTCCAGATTTCGATCCATGGCCAACGGAGTTAATCATTGAAGCAGGTGTTCGTTCAAAATCATTTTCAATTCCAGTTTTGGATGACTGGTTGTCGGAAGGAACAGAGTTGTTTCAGGTTGAACTAACCTTTGAATCTGGGTGTGTACCAAATATTACATCTCCCATTTTCACTTTGGAGGATTACGAACCCATCGTCACCAACTTTGTTCAATCTCCCCCTCAACTCGATTGTCCTAATGTTCCGTTTTCAGTTGAGGCCAATTCCACAGGTGGGTTGGGGGAATACCAAGAAAAATGGATGGTCAATGGTAGTGTGGTAGATCAAGATTCGATTTTGGAACTTTCACAGCTGGAAAATGGTCAAATAATTTTCGAAATTGTGGATAATTGTGGAAGTCCATATTACTCCGAATATTTCCCAAAAATTAGAGCCGGATCTACTCCAAGTTTAGATTCCATTCCAGATTACTCAATATGCATTAGTGATACCCTCGAAATTAATCCAGTTGTTACGGGAGGGTATGGTCAGAATACGGTTCTATGGAATCCGTTCGGAATAGAAGCCAATCCTTTGGTGTTGGATAAGTCAGTACTTGGGCCCTTGGGTAGCACCACCGTGAAAGCCGAATTGAGGGATGAGTGTGGATTGGGGGAGGATAGGGTGTTTTTTATTGAAGTAGTTGACCCTTCGGCATCTTTTGATTATTCCTTTTACAACGATTTCCACATGTATGCCAATAACACCTCTTCGGGTAATTATTCGGATTTATTTTGGCGATTGGATGGGCAAATTATCAGCACAGGAACCGATAGATTAGATTTTAGGCTGGAAGAATTGAAGGACTATTTCTTAGAAGTGGTCGTGTCTGATAACGCTGGTTGCTCGGATAGCTATGGTGCAATTTTAGAGTACCCGATTCAAGTGTATATTCCCAATACTTTTTCTCCAAATGGAGATGGGTACAACGAGATTTTTCAGGTCATTTCCGATCAAGAATTTTCCGCCTTCGATTTCAGAATTTTCGATCGGGCAGGGCAGCAAATATTTTTCACCAAAAGTCAATACGAAGGATGGGATGGTCGTTTACCTGGTGGGGCTAGAGCGCAATCCACCAACGTGTTTATATGGGAGCTAAAGCTAGATTTGGGATCTCGGTACTCAAGAACCCTCAATGGGGTTATTTTGGTGCTTTAAAAGAGTGGCAACCCCGTCATCTCTGATGGTTGGTCTATCCCCATCAACTTCAAGACACTAGGAGCTACATCAGCTAACTTTCCATGATTTAGGGGTACTTCCGGATTTAGTCCGTGAATAAATACGGGGACAGGATGCGTGGTGTGAGCCGTGTTGGGCGATCCATCTTCATTCATCATCTTATCTGCGTTTCCATGATCCGCAATAACAATGCTGGTGTACCCGTGCTCAGCTAATTTATTACACACCTTTTGGCACATGCTGTCTGTGGTTTCTACGGCTTTTATTATAGCCTCAGGGACACCAGTATGGCCAACCATATCGGGATTAGCAAAATTGAGGCAAATGAAATCGGGCGTGTTTTGGTCTATTTCTTGGCAAATTTTGTCGGCTATTTCAGGTGCACTCATTTCTGGCTGGAGATCATAAGTGGCCACCTTTGGAGATTGAACCATCAAACGTTTTTCTCCAGGAAACTCAGCTTCCCGTCCTCCCGAAAAGAAAAAAGTAACATGCGGGTATTTTTCGGTTTCCGCAATCCTGACTTGTGTTCTTCCCGCCTCACTCACCACCTCACCCAAGGTGTTCACCAAATCAGATTTCTCGAAAATAACACCCACGTTTTTAAATCGCGCGTCATAGCGCGTCATGGTGTAATACTCCAATTGGAGGGGTTGCATATCGTGTTCTGGGAATGCTTTTTGGGATAGCGCTTCGGTTATTTCACGGCATCTATCGGTGCGGAAATTAAAGCAGCACACGACGTCGCCTTCCTTTATTCTGTTTTCTTCCAAGGAATTGTCCAGGTGATAGGCCTCCATAAACTCATCCGTAATTCCATTTTCATAGGCATTGGAAATAGCGGCTGCAAAATCAGCCACGGGTGTTCCAATTCCTCGGACCCATAAGTCGTAGGCTTTTTTTACCCGTTCCCAGCGTTGATCCCTATCCATGGCAAAATACCGTCCTACAACACTTACCACTGTAATATTAGGAGAGGTAAAACTGTGGTTTAATGCATTTAAATAGCCTAGGCCTGACTTCGGATCAGTGTCCCGTCCATCGGTAATGGCATGGATTTTTACCTGGCAGCCTTTTTCTGCCGCAAAGTTGGCCAGAGCACTGAGATGTTTCCAATGACTATGAACCCCTCCGTCTGAAACTAAACCAAACAAATGCAAAGAAACTTGTTTGCTTAAGGCCTTAGTGATGGCCTCCAAAATCATTTTATTCTGAAAAAAATCACCCTCGGAAACTGATTTGTTGATCCGAGCGAAGTCCTGATAAACTACCCGTCCCGCACCAATGTTGAGGTGGCCAACTTCGGAGTTGCCCATTTGTCCTTTGGGTAGTCCAACAAACTCCCCATCTGTGCGTAAGGTTGCATGAGGCCCATTGTATAAACTGTCAACAAAAGGAGTTTTGGCTAAAAAAATCCCATCGGATTTATCTTGTTTTCCAATTCCCCATCCATCTAAAATGAGTAGTGCTGCTTTAGGGTTTTTCATTGTGAGGTAATGTTATTCTGAAGGTGCTTATTGCTGGGGTGTTGGAAATCAAGTCCAACGTTCCCCCGTGCAATTGTACAATGTTCTTACATAAATATAACCCGATTCCGGTCCCAGTGCTTTCGCGCGTAGTTTCGTTTCCTGCCCGGTAGAATTTATCGAAAATAAAGGGAGCGTCCTTCTTGCTTATACCTTTTCCCTCATTGCTGATTTCCCAAATAAAACCCTTCGCCTTTTGTTCCCAATTAATGTGGATAGGAGATCCCTCAGGACTGTATTTTATCGCATTATCCAAAAGGTTAGAAAGAACCAGCCAAAATAATTCAGGGTCGAAAAAGATGTCCAAAGATGGACCCGAAATAAAAAACCGATTCCAGATGTCAGGAATTTCATAGGCCTCCTTGAGTCGTTGAGTAAAAAAGACGTCAAAATTTATTTTTCGAAAATCAATGAATACCTCCCTGTTTTCCACTTTGGAGGAAAGTAACAACTCATTTATTAAGCGATCAATGCGATTGAGTTGGTTGTCTACCATAGGTAGCAGCTGTTCCTTTTTTGCCGCGGTTAATTCCTTTCTGGAAAATGTTTGAAGCAACAGTTTTAGAGAGGCTAAGGGGGTTTTTAGCTCATGGGTAATGGCCAACAAAAAGTTGGATTGGCGCTCTTTAACTTCCAGTTCCCGCCGGATATTTTTGGAGACCAAATAACCCCCAATAGACATGATAATAATAAAAACAGCGCCTTCGCCCATGACCATTGCAATCCGCTTGCCCTGCTCGTTCATGTCCAGACCAGAAAGTCGGCAATTTTCCACATACAGTTCTGTGAGCAAATAGGCCCACCAAAGAATCTGGAATAATAAATACACCAGTAGAAGTGAAATTATGACGTGCCGTTTAGCTGGAACCATAGGAGGCTAAGTTATACCTTATCCTGAATTGAATGGACAGGTTGATCCCAGAAAATTGGGCACAAAAAAAGGGGGTGCAATTTGCACCCCCTCCTTGTAATTGTATTTTCTAGAATTACATCATTCCTGGCATTCCACCTGGCATTCCGCCGCCGCCACCTGGCATTGGAGCATGGGTTTCTGCTTTTTCAGCAATAACACATTCTGTTGTTAACAACATACCTGCAATAGATGCAGCATTTTCCAAAGCAATACGAGTTACTTTGGTTGGGTCAATAACTCCAGCTTCAAGTAAGTTCTCGTAAGTATCGTTCCGGGCATTGTATCCGAAATCACCTTTTCCTTCAAGTACTTTCTGTACAACAACAGATCCTTCTCCTCCAGCATTGGCAACAATCTGACGCAATGGCTCTTCAATTGCACGACGTACAATGGCGATTCCTGTTGTCTGATCTTCATTTTCACCGGTCAGATTTACAATGCTTTCAATACAACGAATCAAAGCAACACCTCCACCAGGAATAATTCCTTCTTCCACAGCAGCTCTCGTTGCATGCAAAGCATCATCAACACGATCCTTCTTTTCTTTCATCTCTACTTCCGTAGCAGCACCAACATAAAGAACAGCAACACCACCGGCTAATTTAGCCAAACGTTCTTGCAGTTTCTCTTTGTCGTAGTCAGAAGAAGAAGTTTCGATTTGAGCTTTAATTTGCCCAACACGAGAGGAAATAGCCTCAGTGTCACCAGATCCATTAACAACAGTAGTGTTGTCTTTGTCAATAGTAATCCGATCTGCCTGACCTAAATCAGTGATTTGAGCTGTATCCAATTTAAATCCGCGCTCTTCAGATATTACAGTACCACCAGTAAGAATGGCAATATCTTCCAACATTGCTTTTCTGCGATCTCCAAAACCTGGAGCTTTAACAGCGGCAACCTTTAAAGAACCGCGCAATTTATTTACAACCAAGGTAGCCAATGCTTCCCCGTCTAAATCCTCAGCGATAATCAAAAGTGGACGTCCAGACTGTGCAGTTTGTTCCAACACAGGAAGGATGTCCTTCATGTTAGAAATCTTTTTGTCGTGGATTAAAATGTATGGTTTTTCCAAATCAACCAACATCTTCTCAGAGTCAGTTACGAAATAAGGAGAAATGTAACCACGGTCAAATTGCATTCCTTCAACAACATCAACGTAAGTATCTGTTCCTTTAGCTTCTTCAACAGTAATAACACCTTCTTTGGTTACTTTGGTCATTGCCTCAGCAATAAGAGCACCAATAGTGTTGTCGTTGTTAGCAGAGATAGATGCAACCTGCTTAATTTTTTCGGAGTCACTTCCTACTTCCTGAGAAGCTTCGTGAAGTTTCTTAATAATAACTTTAACTGCAAGGTCAATTCCACGCTTCAAATCCATTGGATTAGCTCCTGCAGTTACGTTTTTAAGACCTGCAGTAACTATTGCCTGAGCCAATACAGTCGCGGTAGTTGTACCATCTCCAGCTGCATCAGCTGTTTTAGAAGCAACTTCCTTTACCATTTGAGCACCCATGTTTTCCAAGGCGTCATCTAACTCAATTTCTTTTGCAACAGTAACACCATCTTTAGTGATAATTGGTGCACCAAATTTTTTGTCAATAACCACATTACGACCTTTTGGCCCAAGGGTTACTTTTACTGCATTTGCCAATGCGTCAACTCCCGCTTTTAACTTGTTGCGGGCATCAATGTTAAAGCTAATTTCTTTTGCTGCCATGATCTCTATTATTAAACAATTGCAAAAATGTCTGATTCACGCATGATGAGGTAATCTTTCCCCTCAACTTGCAATTCAGTTCCAGAATATTTCCCGTACAAAACGGTGTCGTTTACCTTTACCGTCATTGGTTCTTCAGGCTTCCCTGGACCTACAGCTACAACAATCCCTTTTTGAGGTTTCTCTTGTGCTGTATCTGGAATGATGATTCCACTTGCTGTTTTTTCTTCTGCTAGAGCCGGCTCCACTAGAACACGATCCGCAAGAGGTTTTAAGTTAACTGACATGGTCTTTTGGTTTTAAATTTATCTATTCTCATTTAGTCACATTTTGTGCCAAAAATAGAAAAGGAAAAATTGACGTTTTTAACCGCCTTTTTGGGCAAAAAAAAATGTCAGTACTGACATACTGACATTTTTTATTTAATTGAATATTGTTTTAGTTCTCTGGAGTCTCAGATTGAGGTTCTTCCTGAGCATCTCCCATTGGATCTGCAGTAGCTGCATCATCCGTAGAAGCGGGTAATGGTTGCTCCATTACTGGCATATCATCCATGTAAGGGTCTTCCGTTTGAATACCAGTTTCGCTGGAGTAAAAAATGGAAGAAACCAAAGACAAAACCAAAAGGGCAATTCCCAAAGTCCAAGTTGCTTTTTCTAAAAAGTCGGTGGTTTTTTGAACTCCTCCCAACTGCTGTGCAGAACCATATTCTGCGGCTAATCCACCGCCCTTTGGGTTTTGGATTAAAATAATGAGTGCCAATAAAAGGCAAACAACCATTATTATTACTGTGATTAGAGTAGCCATTTACTTCTTTTTTTCGTTCTTAATTTGTTTTACACCGTCAATTCGGGCTGCAAAGTAACTCTTTTTTTCTGGAAATTTCAAGGCTAGTTTTTTATAACCGCGAATCACCTTCTCGTAGTCTCCCTGCTTCAAATAAATCTCAAGTAAGGTTTCCGTAATTAATTCCTCGGCATCCACGGTGCTTTTTTTCCCAAAGTCCTCTGCAGAGAAAAAATCACGCTTCATGGATATCTTAGTTGGAGCGGTTTCAATAAATTTATCGATAAGATCCATGCTCGGCTTTTTTGTTTGGGCATGTTTGGTTTGCCGGAGCCAACTTCCTAAGCTTGAGCCCGAGATTGGTGCTGTTTGCTCCTCCTCTTCAGGGCCTTTCAATATCTCTTCAGGATTCGCTACTTCACTTTGTATGCTGCTGTTTATGGCACTAGAAATAATCAGTTTTTCCAAGAAATCATCTTCAGGAGTATTGTTGGTTAACTCCTCCAAAGGGTGTCTTTGAACCCTTTTTTCTTTGGGAATTACAGGCTCATTTACAGGCTCGTTAATTTGTCCTGGAACCCATGTTTTGTCTACCTCTTTCGTGTTACTTTGGCCAGGAATAGGTGGACTAGTTGGGGTTTCCTGATCCGTTATTTTTTCTGGATTGGCTGATTGTACCTCCTCTAGGTTAACGGCTTTTGATTCAGGTGATTCGCTAAGTTTTGTAGGAGTCAGAGTCCCGGATTGCTCCGATTGTTTCTCGGGTGTTATTGGGAGTTCCGATTCCCCTTTTGGTCCCACTAATTTGCTTCGCTCTTCCTTAAATTCCCCCACCCATTTTTTCAGGTTTTTCCGGTTGGAAATAAAAGGAATATGGGTGCGCAACTCCTCTGGAAATCGCAAATCATTCTCCCGAACAAGCGCCAGTAAATATAATAATCGAGCCTCCTCAAAATAAGGAAATAGAGAAATGATCCGCTCCAAATCTGGCAGGTCTTTACCACTTATTTCCCAAGGGTTTTGAATGATATATTTAAATTGCTCGGTATTCATTACCAATTCCCAACTGAGGCATTAAAAATATCCTGAATTAGTTGTTCGTTAATTTCCTCAATCAAAGCTTCTTCCACCGAATCAAATGCCTGATTGGTATCAAAATCAGCAAAGCGAGTGAAGGTTTGTTCGAAGCTTTTTTTCTCATCAAAGGAATTTACGTAGGTTACTTTAAGCGCAATGGTCAATCTCTGGCGTGCTCCTTGGTCACCAGTTTGGAGGGCAATTGGCCGAACATCGTATTTGGTGACGGTACCTGAAAAAAGCAGGTCACCTTGGTTCTTAGCCAAATTTAAAGGGGTTTGCCCCAACAAAAAATCCTTAAGGCCTTCGGTGATTTGTTGCCGATATTGCGGGCCAGCTAGGGCCGTTGAATTCCCGAAATAACTAACAGAAAAGGTTTTTGCTTCTGCCGGAATGTCGGCTCCTGTGAAACTGTAACTTACAGAACAAGCCGCAAGTACAAGGCTAAAAAGTGCAACTATTATCCCCCTCATCCGAGTTTATATTCTTTAATTTTTCTGTACAAAGTCCTTTCAGAAATCCCCAATTCTTTGGCGGCAGATTTTCTCCGGCTGTTGTGTTTTACCAAAGCCTTCTGTATCAAATCTTTTTCGGTTTCTTCCAAGGATAAAACTTCCTCCACCTCTTCATGATTATCAAAATCGGGGTGAGCCATTTCTGGGCCTCGCCTTGGGGCTTCAGGTAGTTGATACACAGGAGGCTTAGGTGGCTCCGGTTGCGAATAAGATGCAGGAGCGTCGGTAGATTTAAACGAGCTATTAAGCATAAATTGCTTCAGCTCACGAATATCCTGTTTTAACTCGAACAGTACTTTGTACAATATTTCTCGCTCAGAGAAAGCATCGTTGGCACTGTTTTTATTTTTTACAACCATGGGCAACGGACTATCCTTAACCTCGGGTAGATACTTCGCTAAGGTTTCTAATCTAATCTCTCTGTCCGTTTCAATAATGGAAATTTGCTCGGTCAGGTTTTTTAACTGACGAATATTCCCAGGAAACGGATATTTTAGAATATACCGTTTTGCCTCTTGGTCTAGACTTATGCCTGGCATGCGGTATTTTTCTGAAAAATTAACAGCAAACCGGCGAAATAACAAGAGAACATCTTCGTCCCTATCGCGCAAGGGTGGTAGCTCAATGGGGACCGTGTTTAGACGGTAGTACAAATCTTCCCTGAATTTCCCGGCGGATATGGCTTTGGGGATATTGACGTTGGTGGCAGCAACTATTCTTACGTTGGTTTTGTTTACCTTGGAAGACCCCACTTTAATGTATTCTCCCGTTTCTAATACACGCAACAAACGAACCTGGGTCTGCAGAGGCAACTCTGCAACTTCATCTAAAAATAAGGTTCCACCATTCGCCGAATCGAAATACCCCTTTCTGCTTTCATGAGCACCAGTAAAGGAGCCTTTTTCATGACCAAATAATTCACTATCTATTGTTCCTTCCGGTATAGCACCACAGTTTACGGCAATGTAGGGATTGTGCTTCCGGCTACTTGCATGGTGTACAATTTGAGGCACTACTTCTTTTCCTGTCCCAGATTCACCCGTAATTAAAACAGATAAATCGGTGGGAGCTACTTGCAAAGCAATGCTAATAGCCCTGTCTAAGCCTTCCGAATTTCCAACTATATCGAAACGTTGTTTGATGCGCTGAAGATCCATCATAGTTTTATGCTTCTATTACTTCTCCTATTAATGTTGCTCCGGTACTTTCAGTAACCCGTACCATGCAGTATTGACCCAATTTTAAGTTTCCTTTAGGGACAATGACAACATTGTTCTGAGTAGTTCTTCCGAAAATATGTTCAACCGATCTTTTGGAGTATCCTTCTGTTAATATTTTGTACTCCTTACCAATCATCGCCTCCGTTTTTTCACGTCCATGCTCCGATTGCAGGTGTATGATTTCCGTTAACCTTCGGCTTTTTACGTCCTCAGAAACATCATCTTCAAATTTACGCTCCGCTAACGTTTTTGGTCGCTCAGAGTACTTGTACATATACGCAAAATCGTATTTCACTTGCTTCATGAGCTCCATTGTAGCTTGGTGCTGCTCCTCCGTCTCACCACAAAAACCACTAATGATATCCGTTGAAATTCCACACTCCGGAATAATCCGACGAATGGCATTCATTCGGTTCATATACCACTCAACCGTATAACCCCTGTTCATTTTCTGCAAAACTT
>JBLHJD010000047.1:0-15575 GCA_047618705.1 Luteibaculaceae bacterium | reverse complement strand
CAACCGCATATTGGGCAATAAAACGAGGGGATGTAAAAGCCCATAAGCGCAAAATGATTACCCTCTACTTTGGTGCCATCATAATAGCTGGTGGTTTCACCTTCTTTCCAGGCCGGTACTTACACCAGCTCTTTTTTGGATAAATACCTTTTTTCTTGTTTCCTTAACCTCCAATTTGGGGAATTATAAAATTCCAATTAAGGTTTCGTTAAATTAGTTGCAATAACAACGTTGTATATGCAACTAATATATATATTTGTCCTTCATGGAGCAACTCAACTTCAATCTCAAAAACACATTAATACCTACTATGTCCCGTGCGACTAAGTACATAGGTATATTAATGGCCAAAATATTGGAGAGATCCGATGTTGATTTAACACCCAAACAATTTATTCTCCTCCATATTGTTAGCCAAAAACCACTGGCTCAATCGGAACTGGCCTTGATTACCGAACGGGATAAAGGCTCCTTAACACGCCTTATTCAAAGTGTAGAGGCCAAGGCTTTTATTACACGCTGCGTACACAGTTCCGATAAGCGGATTAATATGGTAAGCATTACCAATGAAGGTCGGAAAGCGATGCAGCTGGCTTTGCCCATTGTTCAGGAAACCTTCGGGAAATTAACTGCGGATATTACCCAAGAGGAAGAAGAAGTGCTAAAACGAAGTTCAAATAAACTTATTTCTAAGGCGATAGAATTACTCGAATGCCCCAATAATGTACCCTCATGAAAAAAAGACAAATCATCATTATTTTGGCTGCAATTGCCATTGTATACATAGGTCGCTTGGGCATGCAAATGCTCGGTGAACCTACAGAACGGAAAGTGAAGGAAACCACCGAACGCATAGTAACTGTTTTTACAGAGACCGTTAAGTTGGGTGATGTTGAAATCCAAGTAAAAAGCACTGGTAGCCTGGAAGCCAAAGACCGCATGGAACTCTATAGTGAGGTTCAAGGTATGATGCTACCAGATAAAGGACGGTTTAAAGCGGGAACTCGTTTCCAAAAAGGGGACCTTCTTTTGGGGATTAGGAACGACAATGTTTTGGCCAGCACCATTGCATTACGCGCCGCCTTTGCTAGTAACCTAAGCACCACCATGGCCGATATTCGGATCGATTTTAATGAGGCTTTTGCAACATGGTCCAGCTATCTCAATAGTATTGATCCCGAGAAAACACTACCAAGTTTACCTGAGGTGAGCAATTCCAAATTCAAAAGTTATTTGAATGGAAAGAACGTATTTGCCGATTATTACAATGTCCGAAATGCCGAAATTGGTTTGTCCCGCTTTGGTATTAAAGCACCGTTTAGTGGTGTGTTAACCGATGCACGGGTAAATCCAGGAACAGTTATCAGACCTGGGCAATTGCTTGGTGTTTTTGTACAACCAGGGGTGTACGAATTACGCGCATCAACAGACGCGAAAACGTTACAGAGTTTAGTTGTTGGGAAAACGGTTGCAGTAACTTCTGAATCCACTGGAGATACCTCATTTCCAGGAAAAATTTCCCGCATCAATGTGAATATCGACCCTGAAACTCAAATGAGTGAATTTTTTGTGGAATTACGCTCCAAAGAACTGAAAGAAGGAATGTTTATGTCTCTAGATGTGGATGCCAAGACTATTCAAAACGCATACGAACTTAATCGGGCTGCTTTGCGCGATTCTAAATTTGCTTATGTGGTAGAGAATGATGCCCTCAGAAAAATAACACTAGAAATTCTGCACAAATCCGAAAGTACGGTAGTTGTGAGAGGACTAGAGTCAGGGCAAGTAGTACTAAGTAAACTGCCTCCTTCGGCATTTGAAGGAATGAAGGTGAATATTTACAATGAAAACGCAGCCCAATGAAAAAGTTAATTAGCTATTTCATCAAATACCCAGTTGCGGTTAACATGATAATCCTTGGATTTATTGTGTTGGGTTTCTTGGGTATGTTCGCCATGAAATCCAGTTTTTTTCCACTCCAAGACAGTAAACTCATTGTCATTAATGTGGCCTATCCAGGAGCTTCTCCGGAGGAGATGGAAGAAGGGGTTGTACTGAAAATAGAGGATAACTTACGCGGTTTATTGGGCGTGGACAGATTCACTTCCTCTTCCCGAGAAAACTCAGCTAGCATTACAGTAGAAGCCGAAAAAGGCTACAATATTGAGGTCCTTCTTGCGGATGTAAAAAACGCAGTGGACAAAGTTCCTTCTTTTCCAGCGGAAATGGAACCGCCCGTGGTTGCCAAACAAGAAACGCTTACCAAAGCAGTGGATTTAGTGGTTACCGGAAAGGACGATATCGGCCTCGGTGAACTCAAAAAAGTAGCCCGCCAAATAGAAGCTGAATTGCGGAATATTGACGGAATTTCTCAAGTGAGCATCGCTGGGTTTCCCGATGAGGAAATCAACATTGCAGTAAAAGAAGAAGTGTTGCGAAACTACAATTTGAGTTTTGCGGATATAGCCCAGGCTGTCCGGGGAACCAATGTATTAGTAACCGGTGGTTCCATTAAAACCCTCGAAGAGGATTACCTTATCCGGGTAAAGAACCGTTCCTATTTTGCACGCGAACTCGAGGGTGTTGTGATTCGCGCAAAAGCAGATGGGAGCCGAATTTTCCTAAGTGATGTTGCTACCGTGGAGGATCGGTTTTCCGAAAATCCGGACCGGTCCTTTTTTAACGGAAACCCTTCGGTTGAAATTAATGTAAGAACAACCAATAACGAGGATTTAATTGACGCAGCCGACAAGGTATTAGAATACCTGGAAGTGTACAATGCACGCGAGCAATCTACCCAACTTGCCGTAACGGCCAATGCCAGTATTACTATAAAACAAAGGACAGAACTTTTACTTAGAAATGGTATCCAAGGTATCCTATTGGTACTCCTCTTTTTGAGTATTTTCCTGCGACCACGCCTAGCTGCCTGGGTAGCCTTTGGTATTCCTATCTCCTTCTTTGGGATGTTCATGCTTGTGGATTATTTCGATGTAACCCTTAATGTTTTGTCCCTTTTTGGGATGATCATTGTAATTGGAATTTTGGTGGATGATGGTATTGTAATTTCTGAAAATATTTACGACCACTACCAAAAGGGTAAAAACCCAATCCGCGCAGCAATCGACGGAACAATGGAAGTGGTACCCGCCATTACATCAGCCATTCTAACCACCATGATTGCGTTTAGCATGTTCTTTTTTCTGGATGGAAGGGTCGGTGAATTTTTTGCGGAGGTAACCATTGTTGTCATGTTAACCCTCGCTTTTTCATTGTTAGAAGCGTTTATTATTCTGCCAGCTCACGTGGCTCACTCCAAAGCTTTAACCAAATCCCAGAAAACATATGCCATGAACAAGTGGGGGGATGCGGTTATGAGTTGGATGCGCGAAAAAATGTATTTGCCGGTGTTAAAATGGTGTCTCAAATACACACCCATCGCCTTTGCCATTATGGTTGTTGCTTTAATGTTAACCATAGGCTCCATGCAAGGAGGAATTATCCGGGGAACTTTTTTTCCGGCCATTGCTAGTGACCGGGTGGGGATAACACTATCTATGCCACAAGGAGTAAATCCCATCCAAACCGACAGTATCATTACTGCGGTGGAAACCATTGTCAACGAGGTAAACGTGGAGTTTACAGCCAACCAGACGGACAATTTAAGGGTGATTGAAAACGTAATTAAAAAAGTGGGGCCAGGAACGGCAAATGCTTCACTCACCATTAATCTACTCCCAGGAGAGCTCAGGGATGCTGCCAGTGCAGATGTGGCTGCTCGAATTTTCGAGAAATTAGGACCCGTTCCCGAAGCCGAAAGTTTGGTGATTGACGCGGGATCCAATTTTGGGGGAAGTCCTGTTTCTGTTTCACTTCTGAGTTATAATGTAGCGGATCTTAAAGCCGCAAAAGCGGAACTAAAAGCTGAGTTAACCAAAGACCCTTTACTCCGGGATGTCAAGGATAATGACCCTGCCGGAATAAAGGAAATCCGACTTACCTTAAAGGACCAGGCCTATAATTTAGGTTTCACCATCAACAGTATTATGACCCAAGTTCGGGCTGGTTTTAATGGTCTGCAAGTGCAGCGTTTCCAGCGTGGACAAGATGAAATAATTGTTTGGGCCCGCTACGATATTGAAGGAAGATCCAGCATACGCGACTTGGATGAGATGCGTATTTTGGGCTCCAATGGAAAACGAATTCCGCTTAAGGAATTGGCCAATTACACGATTCAACGAGGAGACATTGCCATTAATCACCTCGATGGAAAACGGGAAATTAGAGTCGATGCGGATTTAAAAGACCCGAAGGAAAGTGCGTCTGCAATTGTAGATCGTTTGCGGACAGAATTTATTCCTGAGTTGCAAACAAGATACCCTGGCTTAAGTGCTTTGTACGAAGGACAAAACAGAGAAGCAGAAAAGGTGCAGAATTCAGCCTCATCTGTCATTCCAGTAATCCTGCTTTTAATTTACCTGGTTATTGGTTTTACTTTCCGGAGTTTTTCGCAACCACTTTTGCTGTTACTCATGATCCCATTTGCCTTCATAGGTGTAGGTTGGGGACATTGGATCCACGATTTTCCAGTAAATATTCTGAGTCTTTTAGGGGTCATTGCCCTGATCGGGATTGTGGTCAATGACGGTCTGGTGTTTATTTCCAAATTCAACGGTTATCTCAAAGAAGGAATGACTTACCGCAATGCAATTATTGCAGCGGGTGAATCTCGGTTTAGAGCTATTTTTCTAACCTCAATAACAACCATTGCCGGATTAAGTCCATTGATTTTTGAGACAAGTCGTCAGGCCCAATTCCTTATTCCAATGGCCATTAGTATTGCTTACGGAATTGCCATTGCAACCGTTTTAACCCTGATTATGCTTCCGATGATGCTGCAAACCAGCAATTGGATTAAAGTACATCTCCTTTGGTTATGGGATGGTGAAAAGCCAAGTTCAGAACAGGTGGAGCGAGCCGTAAAGGAGCTTGAATCCGAGGTGCTGATGGAGGAAGAAAAACTGTAATTCCCAATGAAATTAGGTCAATTGAACACAATTATGTTACGAGCTATAAAAATATCTGTGCTTTTTCTACTTCCTTCTTTGGGGATTCAGGCGCAAGAAAAATTGAGTTTTGAGGCGGCGTTAGCTATTGCATTGGAAAATAATCACGACATCCAATTATCGCGCTTTGATGAGGAGGTCGCTAAAAATAATGCCAGCAAATTAGCGAATGGTTATTTACCCAGTATTAATGCCACTGGAGGTTCCAATTGGTCTGCGTACGAGGGGAACAACCAAACCATCAATAACGACATTAGTTACGAGGCGAATAACTCCTATAACTACAATGCCGGCGTGACTTTAAACTACACTCTTTTTGATGGTTTTGGCCGGAAATTCCGCCTAAAACAAAGCAAAGGAACGAAGCAATTGTCGTCCATTGAACTTCGTCAAGTTACCGAAAACAGCATACTCCAATTAAGTCGAAGTTATTACGAGGTTGCTCGTTTACAGCAACAATGTGCTAGTCTGGACTCAACTTTAGTTATTTCTAGTCTCCGGTTTCTTCGAGGAAAATATGGTTTTGAATTTGGACAAAGCACCCCTTTGGATATTTTGAATGCCGAGGTGGATTTTATCAACGATAGTATTAACCTGGAAGGGAGTCGCCAACAATTGGAAAACACCCGCCGGAGTTTGAACCGCAGCATGGGAGTGGAGTTAACCAAAACCTACCTTATTGATGAAAAGGTGGTTGTGGACGAAAAGTTGGCCCTAATAAATGTGGCCGAATTAGCTTTGGAGAATTCTACGGCTATTCTCACAGCCAAACAAATCAAAGAAAATGCCCGTTTAGGTCTTGCTCAAAATCGCTCAGCTTGGTTTCCGAACTTAAGCATCAATGGAGGGTACCTCTACCGCGGTTCTGATGATCCCAACGGGGCCTTTTTGGTGGGGAGTAATAGTTATGGTCCCAACGCAGGGGTCTCCCTAAGTTGGTCTTTATTCGATGGGAATAACCGGACCCGAATTCAGAATGCTGAGGTGCAAATCAAGCAGTCAGAAGTTTCTTTGGCTAACAGCCAGGAGCAGGTTAAAATGACTGCCTTAAATACCCAATCGGCTTTCCAAAATGCATTGTTTGTTATGAGCTCCAGAGAAAAAACACTCTCGACAACAAAGCAGAATTTCGAACGCAGCAGGGAAGCCCTAAAACAAGGGGTAATCACCTCTGTGGAATTCCGACAAGCCCAGCTCAATTTATTGAGTGCTGAACTCCAATTAAGTCAGGCCAGGTATGAAGCCATTAATTTGGAGTTGGAAATCCGGGCTCTGATTGGTGGGATGAAAGGGGAGTGAAATTGAGTAAGAGTATTGAGTAGGGAGTATTGAGTAGGGGGTACAACAATGGGGATGCTTTTGTAAGCCCATGCCTGAAAACTTGCTTTCTCCTCCATGCTTCAATTTCCTTTTTTTGCCTGGGAAGCATTCCTATATCTACCCATTGCCCGTAGCAAGCACCACGGAATTAAACGGCCTGTGGTTCAAACAAAGGGCGAGGTAGGGTTAGAAAATAAATCTGGTAATTACTCAATTCTCTACCTGTGATCCATTTTTATACTAACAACAGGGCGCCATATGTGATTTACAACCTTTCCTGTGATACTTGGATTCAAAAGCTCTGCAATTCCAGACCTCCCATGGGTTTCAATAATTATTAAGTCAGGATTTATTTCTTCTGAAAAATGCAGGATCCCTTCCTCAACGGTTTCATCATTAAAAACATGAGTACTGAAGTTTGTTAGTCCACATTTATTTGCAAAGATGGTCATTAAATTTCGGCTCTTTTTGGTTGGTTCAAATTGGCCTTGGGTGTTAACGGTGAGTAAATGAATCTTAGCTTCAAATAATTCTATCAAGGACTTAACCTTTTCAAATGAATTATCCGCTTCACCATAAAAGTTCGATGCAAAAACTAAATTTTCCACCTTAAATTCTTCATGCCGTTGTTTAATAGCCAATACGGGACAATTGGCGATCCGAATCAGTTTTTGGGTGTTCGATCCGATAAAAAATTCTCGCCATCCTGAGGAACCGTGCGTCCCCATTACTATTAAATCAGCATCATCACACACCGATAAATTAGGGATGTCATGGATTTCCTGATCACCGTAAAAATGCTTTTTTACCTCTAAACCTTTGAGGAAATCTTTTTGGCATAAAATGGTCATTTCACTTTGGATGAATTCCTTCACCTTTTGAAGTTCAACCGTATCTATATAAAACTTGAGGGAAATTCCTGAAATGGGACGTTCATATACATGAACAAGGTGGATTTCTGCATTTTTTGATTTGCGTGCAATGTCTGCTGCAACGTGGAGGGCGTTTTCTGCACAATCCGAAAAATCGGTGGGTACAATAATCTTTTTCATGAAAATAAAAGGTTTATCCCTTCAACCGAAGGGGAAAGAGGGGAATATCAATTGTTGTTTAATTGATCTACGGAAAAAAGTTCATTTCCTGAATAAAGAAGAGATAGAAATGGTGAACCGAAAATTTTAATAATTTGGGTTCCTTCCGTAGTTTCATCCACCTTTAATTTACGCTTATTTTAGCTCGATATCAATTGGATCAAGGTTTATTATTATTCCCTTGTTTAATTGCCGTTTAATGGTACCCCAATTTTCCTGATTCAAATAAATGGAGGAGGCAGGAGCAATTTATTCTTGAAGAATTAAGAAGTACTTTTTTGATTTGGAATTACCTTAAAATATGTAGCCTTCCAGTTTGGCGCCCATGGTACACCGTGAAACTTTCCGTGGTATACTCCAAAATGTAATTGTAAACCCCCGGAGCCACATCGTAACCATGGCTGGTTCCATCCCATTTAAAGTCTTCTTTTCGCTCTTTAAACAAAATTGTACCCCAGCGATCATAAATTGTAAAAGTAAATTCAGTAACAGGACATCCCTTGTTCACCAGTGAATAGGTGTCGTTGATGTTATCAAAATCGGGGGTGAAAGTATTGGGTACGTAAAAGGGGGATTGACAACCATAATTCTCCAAAGGAAGTTCAATGGTTGTTGTACAGTTTTCGAACATTATTTTTGCGCGGTATATTCCATTATCCAATCCCTCAATTCGTTTAACATCGCTTTGAAGACTTTTACAGGTCCCTTTTAAATCACAAAACTCCCATTCAATTCGGTCCCAATAAACGGGATTTACTTCTAAGAAGGTTCCATCCACTTTAATCTCTATGGGGCCTATCGGATTAACCATCAAATTTAAGGTCTCTGTAGAATCACATCCTCCAGAACTGAGTAAGGTACTGGAGTAAAAACCAGAGATTTGGATATTCGATTGGTCAAATTCCCAGTAAAAATTTTCGCCACAACTAATAGTATCTAAATATTGAGAGGAAGAAGGGTGAACAATTAAATCCATTGTCACCAATGAATCACAACCATTTCTGTTTTGATCCACATAAGAATACGTTCCTGAGTTCCTTAGCCAAGTAGCATTCCCCTCCCAATACATAGAATCACAGGCCTCAATATTTAAATTTGTGGTTTCGTCTTGAAATAAGGTAAGATCCAGTGCAACAATGGAATCACAGCCTTGTGTATTGGTATACTTTACCTGATCTTGGGTAGAGGTGGTATATGTGCTGTCACTCAAATCCCAATAGAAAGAGGCACAACTTGCCCTTGCAATTGTTTCTGTAGAACCTGCATGGATGGTTAATTCCAACTGGTGAACGTCAAAACAGCTGCTTGAATTAGGAGTCAGCATTTCATAAGTTCCGGACGTAGAATATGTTGTGCCATTCACAAGCCAAACGTACTCAAGGCAAGATTCCTGTTGCTCAAAAGTACTGTCGTTCTGGTTAATGATGAGCTGTAATTCAACTACAGAATCACACCCATAAACACTCGTTCCATTCCAGGTATAGTTCCCACTTTGGGTGTAGGTGAACCCCGTGACATCCCAATTGTACGATTCACATGCTGTCACTTGGTCTGCTGAGCTACTTCTCGGGTTGATTGTTAAATCCAAGATTTTTGTGGAATCGCAGCCATTAGTTGTGGGTATGGTATGACTATAAGTACCACTTTGGGTATAGATACTATCTGTAAAAGTCCAATGATAGCTTTCACAGGAGGCAAGAGAAAGATTCTCAAAATCGTCAGAATAAATCGTGAGATTTAAGGTGATGATTGAATCGCATCCGGCGGAGTTGGAAAGTTTGTGTGTGGCCGTACTGTTGGAACTCGAATAGGTGTTTCCATCTAACCATTCGTAACTGTTGCACGCCACAATGTTATCCATACTATTGCTAGGGCTGTTTACCACCAAATACAATTGAATGATGGAATCGCAACCAACTGAATTATTGATGGTATGCGTTGCATTAAAATTATCTGAGTTATACGTATTCCCATCAATCCAGGTATATGGTCCGCACGATTGAATTGAATCGATAAATTGGCTTGAGGATAAAAGGGTTAAATCCAATTGTAAAACAGAATCGCATCCATTTGGACCTGTAAGTATCCATTCTGCAGTATTATTGGCAGAAGTGTACGTGTTACCATCCACCCACAAAAATGAATCACATGCCTGAATGATCTCTGGAAACATTCCAGAATAGGATAAGTCAAGTTGCAAGCTCACTACAGAGTCGCACCCATTTTGATTTGTAAGTGTGTGCTGGGCCAACGAATTACTAGTAGTGTATGTTATACCATCAATCCAAGTGATGGAATCACAAGCAGTAATGTTATCTGTTCCTGAGTTACTCAATATTGTATAATCCAAGGTGACAACAGAGTCACAACCAAATTGATTACTTAAAGTATGGGTGGCCGAATTGTTATTAGAACTGTATGTATTTCCATCGATCCAAGAAATCGGATCACAGCTCAATATTTGATCTACCGAAAAACTATTTAATATGGTCAAATCCAATTGAATGACGGAATCGCAGCCCGCATTATTAGTTATTGTGTGCGTGGCTGTTGAGTTGTTTTGACTATAACTAGTACCATCCAGCCAAATAAATGGAGCACAGGTCTGGTGAACATCGATGTAGCTAGAACTGTAATTCACACTCAGGTTTAAGGTGACGGTTGAGTCACAACCAGCCTGATTGGTGAGCATGTGAGTGGCTGTGGAATTATTTGTGATATACGTATTTCCATCTATCCAAGTGTATGTGTCACAAGCGCTGATAATTGCAGTTCCGGAATTGGAATAAGCCATGCTTAAATTTAAAGTAACCAGTGAGTCACACCCTTTGGAATTGGTTAGTGTATGGGTAGCGGAATTGTTAGAAACCGTGTAGGTATTTCCATCAATCCATGTATAGGTGTCACAAGCCTGAATAACATCCGCACCCGTGTTATTACCGATGGTTAAATTCAGCGTAACCAAAGAGTCACAGCCGTATTGGTTGATTAGGGTGTGAGTGGCCGTGGAGTTATTTGAGTTGTAGGTGTTACCATCAATCCACGTGAGGGATTTGCACGCAAACTGGGTATCTGTTCCACTGTTTTTTAAGATGTCCAAATTTAATGTAACGGTAGAATCACACCCCGCTGTGTTCGCAATGGTGTAGGTAGCGCTTGAATTATCCGCTGTATAGGTAATTCCATCTATCCATGTGTAGCTCTCACAAGCTGTTAGAACGTCAACGCTGGTCGTGGATTTAAGAATGGTTAGATCCAGAGTAATGGTAGAATCACATCCTACAAAATTAGGTATAGTATGCGTTGATGTACTGTTGGAAGTGGTATAGGTAATTCCATTCATCCAAGTGTAAGTATCACACTCCGTTTGTTTATCTGTAGACTGGGTAGATTGGAGAACCGTCAAGTTTAACGTTATAACCGAGTCGCATCCAAACTGATTCTGGGTGGTAAACGTAGCCGAATTATTACTAGCCGTATAAGTATTGCCATCCAACCAAGCGTAACTATCACAGGCTTGTTGAACATCTGTTGAGGTGTTGTCTTTATAGATGGTCAAATCCAAATATACGGTCGAATCACAGCCAGCTACATTACTCAATACCACAGAGGCTGTATTGTTAGAACTGGTGTATGTATTACCATCTTGCCATGTATAGCTGTTGCACGCCGATTGAACGTCCTGACTAGACACATCTTTGTACAGGGTTAAGTCCAACTGAATAACAGAATCACAGCCAAGGGCGTTGGGGATAGTATGGGTGGCCGTGTTATTGGATGTGGTGTAGTTTATTCCGTCCATCCAAGTGTAGGAATCACACAGAACTTGGACATCCGTTGAACTCGAATTATTTAGGATAGTCAAGTCTAAGGTAACCAAGGAATCGCAGCCAACAAAGTTGGGTATGGTATGGGTTGCCGTATTATTAGAGGAGGTGTAGGTAAGGCCATCAATCCAGGTGTACGAGCCACAATGGGCCTGGACATCCGTAGCACTGGAGTTGGTTTTGATAGTTAGATCCAAGGTGATAAGCGAATCGCAACCCGCAGAATTGGTCAGGGTGTGGGTTGCACTATTGTTGGAAGAAACGTAGGTAAGTCCATCTAACCAAGTATGTTTTTCACAGGCCGAAATTACATCAGTGCCGCTGTTATTGAGGATGTTAAGGTTAAGCCGAACAATGGAATCACAATTGAACTGGTTTTTTAAAGTGTGCGTTGCCGTGTTGTTATCAGTGGTATACGTAATTCCATTAATCCAGGTATAGGTATTACAGGCCATTTGGTTATCAACAACGTTGTGGGCAGGATTGATCAGTAAGTTTAAGGTCACGACCGAATCGCATCCATAGATGTTTTGGAGAGTGTGCGTGGGTGTGTTGGTGGATGTGTTGTAGGTAATTCCATCTATCCACGTATAACTTTCACACGCCACAATTTTATCGGCAGTAGCTGAAACCGGATTAATGGTCAAATCCAATTGAACCACAGAATCACACCCTGCCGTATTTAGTATGGTATCGCGGGCTGTGTTATTTGACTGAGTGTACGTAATTCCGTTTATCCAAGTGTGATTTTCACAAGCGGTAATTTGATCCACACCCGATGTCCGATTAATGGTTAAATCCAAATTAATAACCGAATCACAACCATATATATTGGTGAGGGTATGAGTGGCCGTGGTATTTGATTCTGAATAACTAATACCGTCTATCCAGGTATACTTCGTACACTTTACCTGAGTATCCGCAACAGTATCCGTCTGAAGGGTGAAATCCAATTTCACAACAGAATCGCATCCTACAGAATTTGGGAGTTTATATTCAGCAGTATTATTGGAACTTGAGTAGGTATTTCCATCGTGCCAAATAATTGGAGAACACGATTTAATCACATCGAGTGAATCGGTGGAATTGAGTATTGTTAGGTTTACATTTTGCTGAACAAAACAGCTATTGCGAGTAATAAAGTAGGTAATCCCGTTTTGGGATTGGTTGTATAAAATCCCGTTAGGTAAGGTGATGGTGTCGCAGGCCGTGGTGTCTACATCCTCTGCTGGATCAAAACACCACCGATATACGCGATTATAAATTTCTTGCTTTTGATTTCTACTCGAAAAAGTGGTGTACTGGGTTACTACAGTATCTCCACTGGTCCCCATAGCGGCTTGAACCCCAATTTCTTCGGCAACATTCGGAATTACCCCTACAAACCCAACACTCGTCCATTGATTTCCGGTCCAAACAAAATAATCAATTCCCCGATTGTATTGCCTTTCATTATTGAGGTCGTAGCTAGGGACGTATAAATTAGATCCAACTATTATTTTACTTCCATCAAAATTAAGATCCACCGTTCTCACTTCCCGCCATTGGGAATGACGCACGGATTGACGTTTCAAATCACCCCCTTTCTGGACCCAATCTAATCCATCAAATTCAAAAATTCGAACGGCCCCTTCATCTTCATAATTGTTAGGGTCAATAAGGTCAGGGTTTCCGTAGTCTTGCCGAGAATCTGTAATAAATGTGTTTCCATCTCCACTTAGTGCAACATCATGACCTTCCTCGCTTTCCAAAACAATTCCCGGAACGCCATTTCCTCGGGCAACCCAGGAGATACCATTGTAGGCATAATTAAAGACCATTCCCTGTTGCAATCCAAGAACGAAACTATCTTCGGAAGGGGCAGAAATAACAATTTTACTTCCATCGGCATTGAGATCTATGTTTGTTCCAAAAAGACCACCCTCAGAACGGCTGATTTGCGACTGAACATCCCAATTGATTCCAGACCACTTATAAATGAGTACCATGCTTTCACTGGTAGTTCCATTTTTGTAATAGGGATCACTGATGGCTAAAGTTTCTCCATCATCACTGATACTTATTGACCGAACAAAAGCATTTTGCCCGTAAAATGAATCGGGCAGAATAGGTGACCCCATTTGTGACCAATCTGTTCCAGACCATTCAAACACAAGAACATACCCTGTGACAGAAGAGTTGTTGGGCCCGTGGGGTAATCCAATGGCAATGCGCGAGCCATCGTGACTCATTTTTACATTGAGAGAGTAGTGGTAGTCCACTGGGCTAAGATTTATGGTGCTACCTTTTTGAATCCACGATGTTCCATTCCACGTTTGAATTAAAACTTCAAACTCACCTCTATATACAACGGTGGTTCCTCCGTCTCCACTGAGCTCCACAAGGTTGGTCGTATTATTATTAGAAGTGGACCGCAAAGTGGCTACATCCTGACCTAATTGGACCTGCGCAGTTACCCTTGGAAGAAATCCAAAAGAAAGGAAAGTAACAAAAACAAAAAGCGGATAAAATCTGGGATTAATGTTCATCAGGGCTTAGGGTGGTTTGCATTAAATAAACGATACTTAACAGAAGTGGTTGCCTTGGTTATCAGGGATTTCATGACTTATCAAAGGTCTGTTTTTTAAAGCTTTAATCCAAACCAACTTAAAAAGCTTAAATGTCATTACGCTAGCTCCTCAAGAATACCTATTTTCATCCCCATGAAGGTGTGCATTGCCGAAAAACCAAGTGTTGCGAAAGAAATTGCCCAAGTAATTGGTGCCGGTTCCAAAATGAATGGCTACTATGAGGGCAATGGCTATCAGGTAACCTGGACTTTCGGACACTTCTGCACCCTTTTTTCCCCCGAGGATTATCACAAGCATTGGAAATACTGGGACCTGAATTGCCTTCCCATGCTACCAGAGCATTTCGATACCAAATTGATGAAGGATCCGGGAGTCCAGAAACAATTCCAGGTAATCCAAACGCTTCTTAATAAGGCAGAATCGGTAATAAATTGTGGAGATGCAGGGCAGGAAGGGGAATTGATTCAACGCTGGGTACTCAAGGAGGCCAAGTTCAACGGACCCATCCAACGCCTTTGGATTTCATCCCTAACCACCGATTCTATAAAACAAGGGTTTAATAAATTACTCCCAGCGGAAGATTTCGATACCCTCTACCACGCCGGGATTTCAAGGGCGATTGGCGATTGGTTACTCGGTATGAATGCCACCCGATTATTTACCCTGAAATATGGGGGCAAAGACCAAATGTTGTCCATAGGTCGGGTGCAAACTCCCACCTTGGCTATGCTGGTAAACCGGCATTATGAGGTAGTGAATTTTTCCGCCAAACCTTTTTGGGAACTAGAAACAGTATACAGAGAGACCGTGTTTAAGTCGAACGACGGGAGGTATGCCAAGCAGGAATCAGGAGAACAAGTTCTAAAAGAAATTTCAGGAGAAGATCTGCAAATATTGGATGTAGAACGGAAAGAAGGGAAGGAGTATGCCCCGAGTTTATTCGACCTGACGGGACTGCAAGTATATTGCAACACCAAGTTTGGCTTAACAGCAGAAAACACCTTAAAAACAGTACAGAAGTTGTACGAAATGAAGGTGGTTACCTACCCAAGGGTTGATACGGCTTTTTTGCCCAACGACATGTATCCCAAAGTGCCCGAAATTATGAACGGGATGCACAGTTTCAAAAAATACACGAGTCCGCTGGCTGGAAAAAAATACCGGAAATCCACCAAGGTTTTTAACGATAAAAAAGTAACCGATCACCACGCCATTATTCCAACAGGGGAAGAAAAACCCTTGGATGCCGATCAACAAAAAGTATACGACATAATTGCCCGCCGATTTATTGCGGCTTTTTATCCGGATTGTAAAGTGGCTAAAACAAAGGTGAGTGCTCAAATACAAACGCACGATTTTCAGGCCACAGGGAAGGAGATTTTGGAAGAAGGATGGCGCATTTTGTTTGGCTCCGATAAAAAAGGAGAAGAGGAAGGTGATGTCAAGGACGATGAAGGGATTTTGCCAGCCTTTGAAAAAGGAGAACAGGGACCCCATGTACCTAGTCTGATCGAAAAAACAACCAAAGCACCAAACCAATATACAGAAGCATCTTTGTTGCGGGCCATGGAAACAGCTGGTAAACAGGTAGATAACGACGAACTTCGGGACTTAATGAAGGGCAACGGGATAGGGAGGCCTTCTACCCGTGCCAACATTATTGAAACCCTGTTTAAGCGTAAATATGCCGAACGGAAAAAG
>JBLHJD010000046.1:0-15623 GCA_047618705.1 Luteibaculaceae bacterium | reverse complement strand
CTTAGCTACATTGTTACCCCTAGTGGAATTGGAGTTTCGGAATACACCGTTACCAACATCACAGATAGCAAGGGCTGTTCCAATGTAGGTGAAGGATTGGTTACTATCGAAGTTAAGCCATCACCAACGGTTGACTTTTCCGGGGTAGATATTTCTGGATGTCCTCCAATTACGCCTTTCTTTACCAACAACTCCACTGGAACATACGTAAGCTGTACTTGGAACTTTGGGGATGGAAATACCGCTACGGGAAGTTGCACTGGTGTAAGCCATGTTTATAATGCTCCTGGAGCCTACACGGTTACCCTTGAATTAACTACCGCTGAAGGATGTATTGCCACTGGAAGAAAAGAAAACATTGTGGAGGTATTTTCAAAACCTAAGGCAGATTTCGCAATTGGTAGTCAAAAACCAACCATTAGAAACTCCGTAGTGAATTTCACAAACACCAGTAAAGGTGGAGAATTCTTTCTGTGGGATTTTGCAGGACTAGATCAAAGCTCACAAAAGGATCCAAACTTCCAATTTCCATTTGAAGATGAAGGAGTTTATGAGGTTTCTTTGCTAGCTACTAACAGCCAAGGTTGTGCTGATAGCACCGCCCGGACTATTTCTGTTGAAGGTGTCTTAAATGTTAGTATACCAAACTCTTTCACTCCGGATGGAGATGGGAAAAACGACATATTCATCCCCGTTTTAAATGGTCACGACGAAGAGTTCCATGATTATGAATTCAATGTATTCGACCGTTGGGGTGTTCCTGTATTCAGCACTCGCGATTTAATTGAAGGCTGGGATGGAACGGATAACAAAGGAAAACATGTGAAAACAGATAGTTATGTCTACTCAGTGAAAATCCGTAGTAAATACAGCTCCGAACGAAAAGAATTTCAAGGGTACGTTAACATAACTCGATAGTCCCAAATTTATCGGAAATTGAAACCCTGATCTGAAACGTCCCTTGTTTATGCAAGGGACGTTTTTTTTATCCCATTTTTTTTGTTTCTCGAGCTTCTACAATAAAGGATTTCTACTCAATAGCCATCCCGTTCAAAACGCTTGTTTTACTTAAATTTGGACTCTCCGTCAAATTACAATTGTGAAACCAAGCATACATCCACTATTTTCAGCTTCCGAAAAGAAAACCACCTATAAATGAAAGTTCTGATTGCAATACTGTTTAGTCGTATTTGATTAATTGTATTAAAAGCTTCCCCCACTTTGGAAGACTTAATTCCCAATTTTACCTTCCTACAAAACCACAATATAAAAGCAATCCTAATTGCTCATCAAAACCACTTTTCTTGCTCTTCAATTCTGTATCAAAAGCCAATTCGAATTAATCCGAAAACGCCTTTCCCTATTGGATTATCCAATTTGGATTTAGCTCAATCTTTAGAGCCAATTTAGCCCTAAGAAGATGCTCTTGCACGGCCTATAAAACCGCTTTTCTTTAATTTCCTTTGTATCACCCTCCAGGAATTTTAACCTTGCTTTTAATTAAATTGAATGTCAAATTAGTTTTTGGGAAAGATCAGAGTCAACATTCCAAACAGTTTCACTCCAAATGGAGACAATACAAATGAGGCGTTTAAGCCTATAGCATTAAGCTACAACACCGAATTTCCCGATTACCAGTTTCGGATATTTGACCGCTGAGAAATAGTCTTGTTCGACACCAATAATTTAGATGAAGGATGGAATGGCCTTAAAAAAGATGGGACACCTCATCCCACAGACCACTATCTATACGGTGGAAATCAGAAGTGGTTATGATGCCACCAAAGAAAGTTACAGGGGAAGTATTCCCCTGGTTCGTTAGAACAAAAAAAAGGGCTGTTTCAAATGAAACAGCCCTTTCCTTTTTAACTATGCTTTTACCTTATGCATCAATATTCGCATATTTTGCATTGGCTTCAATAAACTCTCTACGTGGTGGCACTTCGTCACCCATTAACATACTAAAGGTTCTGTCCGCTTCAATGGCATCACCAATGTTTACCTGGCGTAATGTTCTGTGCTCAGGATTCATAGTAGTAGACCACAATTGCTCAGCGTTCATTTCCCCAAGACCCTTATAGCGTTGAATGTTCACAGAAGAATCTGATCCACTTCCTTTCATTTTTTCGATAGCGGCTAACCGCTGATCTTCCGTCCAGCAATACTCAGCTTGTTTCCCCTTTTTAATTAAATACAAAGGAGGAGTAGCAATATAAATATAACCCGACTCAACTAATTCCTTCATAAAGCGGAAGAAGAAAGTAAGGATTAAGGTTTGAATGTGGGAACCATCGACATCGGCATCACACATGATGATGACTTTGTGATAACGCAATCCAACCACGTTTAAAGCCTTGGAGTCTTCCTCCGTACCAACCCTAACACCTAATGCGGTGTAGATATTTTTAATCTCCTCATTCTCGAAGATCTTGTGTTGCATGGCTTTTTCCACGTTCAAGATTTTACCTCTCAAAGGCAAAATTGCTTGAAACTCACGATCACGACCTTGTTTTGCTGTTCCACCCGCCGAATCTCCCTCAACTAAGTATATTTCACACTCCACAGGATCTTTACCAGAGCAATCTGCCAACTTCCCGGGTAAACCAGATCCAGACATTACACTCTTACGTTGAACCATCTCACGGGCTTTCCGTGCGGCATTCCGAGCTTGAGCTGCAATGATTACTTTATCTACAATGGTTTTCGCATCCTTCGGATTCTCCTCCAAGTAGTTGGTTAACATCTCCGATACCGCCTGGCTAACCGCAGCAGTAACTTCCTTGTTTCCTAATTTGGTTTTTGTTTGCCCTTCAAACTGAGGCTCCTGAACTTTTACAGAAACTACCGTTGTTAGACCTTCCCGGAAATCATCCCCGCTAATTTCAAACTTCATTTTAGCCAACATAGCGTTGTCGTCGGCATATTTTTTTAGGGTTGAAGTTAATCCCCGACGGAAACCAGCAAGGTGGGTTCCACCCTCATGCGTATTAATGTTGTTTACGTAGGAGTGAATATTTTCTGCATAAGAAGCGTTGTAAATTAAGGCCACCTCAACTGGCACCCCATTTTTCTCGCCTTCCATGTAAATTACATCATTGATAATAGGCTCGCGTGTTTCATCCAAATACCGAACAAATTCGCGCAATCCTCCTTCAGAGAAAAAATCATCTTTCCTGAACTTCCCATCTTCCAAAGTAGTACGTTCATCTTCCAAGGACAAACGAATACCCTTGTTTAAGAAGGCCAATTCCCGCAGACGGTTAGCCAATGTTTCATAATTGAACTCTCCCGTTTCAAAAATGCTCAAATCTGGCTGAAAGAAAACATGCGTTCCACGAATATCCGTAGTTCCAATTTCTTCCACTGGAGTCATGGGCTTACCTTGGCTGTATTCTTGACGAAATAATTGTCCGTTTCGGTGAACTGTTGCTACCAATTTAGACGACAGTGCGTTAACACATGATACACCTACCCCGTGCAAACCACCAGAAACTTTATAACTGTCCTTATCGAATTTACCACCGGCGTGCAGAACCGTCATTACTACTTCTAGTGCCGACTTTTTCTCCTTGGGGTGATAATCTGTAGGGATTCCACGACCGTCATCCAGCACTGAAACTCCATTCCCCTCGTGAATCTTCACTGTTATAGTTGTACAATGACCCGCAAGAGCTTCATCGATGGAGTTATCCACCACCTCGTATACCAAATGGTGCAGTCCTTTAAAACCGATATCACCGATATACATTGCAGGTCTTTTCCGAACCGCCTCTAATCCCTCTAATACCTGAATACTATCCGCAGTATACTGCTTTTTATCTTCACTCATAATGTCTAGGCTATTACACAAATATAAGGGCTTAGAGCCCTCGTTTTACCTAATTATTTACCTGAAAACCACCAATTATTCACAAGAAATTAACATCCTAAATCTATAGGAAAGAAATCGTGAAACCGGCCATAATGTTTATCCCCATTGCTGGGTATTGATCGAACAATAAATACCGTTTCCCGAGGATGTTATTTACATCCATGAATGCCGAAATTTTACGGGTATATCGATACTCCAGCCCCAAATTAATATCTGTAATTGGATCCAACGATTTAACCGTATAACCAAGGGTAGATAGGTCCAAAACTTTGGCAAATCGTTCGCCAATAAAATCCACGCCCATTTTCACGGTAAACTTATCCTGGATATCGTAAAACACATCCAAATCTCCCCGCATACTTGGCATATACCATGCCTGTGCTTCCTTCTCTGTGGTAAACTTGGTATAAGTAAATCCAGTTAATATTTTTAGTTTCTCCCCGTTCTGATACTTCAGCTCAAGTTGCCCTCCAGCCGCCTCCATGTCATCGTAAATTAAGTCGAATTTATTCCGAACCAAATCAGTCGAGTCTGCAACAAAAAAGGCTGCCTGGTCTCGCTTCTTAAGGAAACCGCCAATGTGGTAGGATACTCGCTCACTTATTCCACCACGTATTCCAACTTCAGCAATAAACTTGTTGTGTTCATTCCTGATATCCAAGCGAGAATTCACAAAAGGATTCGTTCTGGTGGTACTGAAGAAGTTCTGACGCTCCACATTTCCGGTTAAGCGAACATACGGACTCATCACACCATCCAACACATTAAGACTAGCTGAAACATCTGGCAAAAAGAAAAACTTGGTCGGATCACTCGCATCGGCAAATACGCCAATTCCTATTTTCACTTTAAACTTCTCTCCGGTCGATTGAACGGAAGGTGAAAATCGAATAATCGTTGAATTTTTTGTCACCCCTAGGGTATCTACCCCTTCGGTGTTGTAAGCATTAACATCGGCCGAAGTTAATAACTGATAATATTCTTTTCCGTATAAAGCACTCAACAACAAGGATCCTTTAACATTCAACTCCTTGGCCCCAAATTGGTCGTCCATTAATCGGGTTCCCAAATTCAAATCGTAATTCACCTTGGTGCTATCCTTATAAAAGCTTTTTAAGCGCACCTGCCCACCATAAAACTGGTAAGCTTGGTAAATACCATCTGCAGTTGGAACCGTATCCACCTCGGCATTCAGGTACCCGTATTGGTGCAAGGTATTCTTGGAGTAGTACGGTTGAATATCAAATCGCACCTTTCTTCCAATATTCCGATACCAAGGTTTAAACTCAATGTCGGAAAAAGAACTGTTTACCACATCTTGAATTCCACCCCTAGAGCTGTGGTATCTTCCGTTAAAACCATAACTATTACTCCGATCTCGCAAGGCATTAAACGTGATCTCCCCGAGTGGACTCAAATAATTTCCTACACCTGCTTTCAAGTAAAAGCGGTTCAGTTTGGTTAATGGCTCCACAATCCGAAGTTTCGCCGCTTGTATTGGCTGAACTTCATAGTTTAATTCCGCATCAAAGTTGAGCGGGAAATAACTGATGTTGGGTGCATTCTGAACGGTATCAAAAATGCTTGGATATTCGCTTATTTTAAACGCGTCACGCAATTGTATACTCCGATCTCCA
The DNA here is from genome assembly GCA_047618705.1 of Luteibaculaceae bacterium. Taxonomy (GTDB): domain Bacteria; phylum Bacteroidota; class Bacteroidia; order Flavobacteriales_D; family Luteibaculaceae; genus JBLHJD01. The sequence continues at coordinate 10,115 of JBLHJD010000046.1, read as the reverse complement.
ACGGTAATAATTTGTTGGTTCAAGGGATCGGTTTGAGCAGAAAGCAAACCGGAAATAAATAGGGTAAATATTAAAATTAGCTTTCTCATTATTTCCCAGGGTTTGAAATACTGTCAGTTTTATTTTCTTTTTCTTTAGGCTCCGCCTCACTTTCGGTGTCGAACAAGCGTTCCTGATCCTTGTCGTACGAATCAAAAATAACCTCCGGAACATTTTCCTTCTGCTGTTGCTCTATAGCTGCATTCTCCGCATCAATCACCGCCTGGTATTTTTCGAGAACTTCTTTAGCCACGGCTTTTAACTCAACTCCTTCGTGGTAATCCACAATACTTTGCAAAGTAGCCAACGCCTGCTCCCGTTCGTTGATACCCCAATACACTTGTCCAAGTAAAATGTAGTTCTTGGCCAACCAAAAATCATACGTAGGCTTCCGTCCAACTCCAGCAAAAATCTCTTCTTCTGCTTTCCCAAATTCCTTGGCTTTAAAGTAAATTTCGGCAGCAAAATATTTAGCTTCAGCTCCTGTTTCACTATCGGTTTCTTCACTAATCTTCCAGAACAAACGCTGTGCTTCTTCATTTCTACCCAAGGCATAAATGGATTTAGCTTTGGTTACCAATGCCTCAAACTTAATTTCATCGGGCGTTTTTTCATTGAATAAAACAGTCTCGGCATATTGAGCTGTTTGATCAAAATCCTGCAGCATGAAATAACACCGCATTTGCCCAATTTGAGCTTCCAAAACATTGGTCTTAAAATCAGCAACTTTCTCTAACTGCTTATAATTACTCAAGGCCGATTTGTAATCCTTTTTATTGTAATTAATGGTCGAGGCCGCAAACAAAGATGCTTCCGAAAATTTGTTCACCTTTTGATTAATTACCTGATTGTAATTGAACAAAGCTTTATCCAAAGTCTGTGATTTCAAGTAACACTCTGCCAAATAGAAGTGGGCATTGGTTTTAAATAAAGCCGGATTAAATTTCTCCAAATATTTCTCGAAGGCCTCTATAGCTCTTCCATATTCCCCTTTACTGAATAAGTTCTCGGCAGAACGGTAGTTCGTAGAATCTAAGCCTGTATTGGTAACATTATAATAGGTTAAACTTCCAACCCACGTATTATACTCCTCTATCCTCCCAAGTTCAACATAGATATCCTCAGCCCGGGCAATTGCTTCCTTGGCATCCTCGTATGTAGTGTACTGCTCAGCTATCTGCTTAAACGATGCCAAAGCAGTTAAGAAATCACCATTCCGGTAATGAATCAAACCAATGGACAACAAACTTTTCTTAACAAATGGCGACTCTGGAAAATATTTTGCGATGAAACCGTACGTCTCCAAAGCTTTGGTGTTTTCACCAATTTTAAAATAAGCATCGGCCAATTCATACGTGGCTTCCACCGTGTATTTCGAATCTTGGAATTTTGTTAACAGCAACTCAAGGTCGTTTACCTTCTTATTGTTTTGTCCCATGTACCCTTTACACATTGCTGAGTTGAGCAATCCGTAATCGACATCTACTTGATTAGCATTGATAGCCTTTTGGTAGTTTTTAATAGCATTGGGGTAATCTTTTTCTACAAAGAAACAATCCGCAATCCGCAAATAGGCGTCTCCATTTTTCTTAGGATCATCCATTTTTCCGTTTACATACTTCCGGAAATACTCCCGAGCTTGGGAATATTTAGCTGATTTATAAAAAGCATACCCTAAACTGTAGTTGGCCGATTTCCGGAACTTACTTTGGTACACCCCATTGGATTTCAAGAATTTCCGATACAAACCAATGGCATCTCCAAAACGCGACTGACGATATTTAATTTCGGCTTGCCAAAACCAAGCATCAGAAACCAACCGGTCATCTACGGGGTAATCTAGCACCTTGGCAAAACTCTCAAATGCTTCATCGTAGGCGTTGGACAAATACTTCTCCACCCCCTGGTTAAATGCAATGGTTTGGTAAATCCCCTTGGTTCTAAAATCCTTATTCCTGATTTTCTCCAACGCAGTTAAGGCTTTGTCATAACTCCGGGTTGTTAAATAAACACTCAATAAAAATTCCCGAGCTTCATCAATCCGATCGCTGTCTGGATATTTGACTATGTATTCATTAAAGGCTTCAATGGCTTCGTGGTAAGGATTGTAGCTCAATTCGTACGCCAACTTGGCATAGGAAAACAAAGCATCCTCACGCAGCCTTTTGTCGTAATGCATTTTGCTTGCTTTCCGAAATGAATTGCTAGCATACACCGGCTTTTCCAAAGCCAAATAAGAATGACCAATATAATAGTAGGCCTTTTGTGCAATAGGGCCTCCATCAGACAAAGCTGACTTTAGGTAATCCACCGCTTTCCCGTAATCCTTCTGTTTGTAGTACGAGTAACCCACTAAATAAGCGTCTTCCGCCGAAATTTTCAGAGCAGAGTTCACATACTGCTCCACATACATGATGGCTTTTTCGTAGTTCCCAAGTTTGTAATGCGCTTCTCCCAATAAACGAATGGTTTCAGCTTGCTTTTCCGGATTCACCTCCTCCAACAATGGTGTGGTATAATCCACCAATTCTTGGTATTTTTTCTGAAGGAAAAAGATTTGAGTGAGGTAATACGGGATTAAATCCTTGAACCCTTTTTGCCCGTCCAATCTCTGAAAACTTTCCAACGCTGAAGTATAGTTTCCATTGAGGTAAGATAGATGCGCAAAGTAATAGTTGGAGGCCAAGTAATAATCCGACCTTTGATTTTTGATTTCATAAAAGAATCCAAGTGCTTTTTTGGTTTCATCCAAACGCAAATAACTATACCCCAGCTTAAACTTAAACTCGATGGTTTCTTTTTTATCCAGAACCGACTGATTCACTTTCAAAAACCAATCGAGTACTTCGTTGTATTTCTTCTTCCGATAAGCGTAATTCCCCAAAGCAAAATAAGCTTCCTGCCGCAAATCACTTTCGGGGTGCATTCGCACAAAAGTGGTTAGGCGCAACTGAGCATCCCGGTTAAACAACTGCAAAGCACAGTAGGCAGAATAGAATTCTGCATTTACCCGAAGTTCATTTTCTGTAGAAGAAATCTGCTCAATTATGGATTCAAACATTTGTTGAGCCCCACCATACTTTTCTTTATCGAGCAATTCAAGAGCTCGTTCGTAGGTTTTATTGGGATCTTTATACCTCCCCGTTTTCTGAGCCGAAACCTCTGAAACCAAAGACAGACAAAGAACACAGGTAGTTAATAGCGCTGAAATTTTACTTACCATCGGTCAAACACGATTTTATTCTCGAAACACCCTTTTATGCCCCAAGCTAAACTGAGTAAATGTAAGGTAATTACAAAAGCCAAAAGAACCAAAAAAGGAGGGGTTTTCAACAACAAGTCATTGAAAGGAAGCTGAAATCCTAGATTGAATTTTGAAGATCAATTCAAGCCATTTTTTGCCATTCATTATCCACCCTATTTTTATACTTTAGCACTTATGAGCACAGAAGGAAAAAGCACTTTAATTGATTTTAAAAACGTTGTTTTAGAGCGAAATAATATCCCCGTTCTAGAAAATGTTAATTTTTCTATTGAAAAGGGTGAGTTTGTTTACCTCATCGGTAAAACCGGAAGTGGAAAAAGCTCCTTGCTCAAGGCTCTTTATGCCGAATTATCCATTGCAAAAGGAACTGGAACAGTCTGCGGATTTGGGCTGAACAACATCTCCAATAACCAGATATCAACCTTGCGCAGATCCTTAGGAATCGTATTTCAAGATTTCCAACTGCTTACTGATCGCCCCGTCAAAGAAAACTTAGAATTTGTTTTAAATGCAACTGGCTGGAAAGACAAACAAGCGAAAGCCTTGCGCATGAAAGAAGTAATGGAAAGTGTGGGCTTAGGAGACAAAATGGCCAAGTACCCGCACCAACTTTCGGGTGGAGAACAACAACGGGTATCCATTGCACGTGCTCTCCTCAACAAACCATCCATTATTTTGGCGGATGAACCAACAGGTAACTTAGATCCAGAAACAACCAAAGGGATTCTAGATTTACTCGCTAAAATTGCAGAATCAGGGACAGCTATCATCATGGCAACCCACGATTACAGCAATCTTCAAAAAATGAGTACACGCACGCTCAAATGTGAAGAAGGAACGCTTAGAGCAGAGTTAAACACCGAGAATTTAGCTCAATAAAAATACCGACCAAGCTCATCCAACACCACTTTCCTTTCCTGTTCCCAGGTATAATTATCGCGATGTAGAACCGCTTTTCCTTGGAGCTCTTTATAGGCTTGCTCATTATCCGCCAAATAATCAACGGCTTGAGCAATAGATTCTGGCGATCCATCCACAAAACGGGCAAAAGGAACTTCGGACAACAAATGCATTACTTCTGGTAATTCCTCCCCCGCCAAAACCGGTATTCCCGCTTGCATAAAATCGAAAATTTTATTAGGTAAAGCGGCGGCAAAACTAGCACCCAAAGGCTCTTCCAACACCAAACCCAGATGCGTAGCTTTCATCTCTTCCCATACCCTTGCATACGGAACAGCCCCCGTAAATCGGACCCTGTCCTCGATATCCAATCCCAACATTTTGTCCTTCAATGCATTTTCATTGGGACCCCTACCCATAATTACCACCTGCACATCCGACTTCATTAAAGGCACGGCCTCCAAAAACGCCTCTAACCCGCGTCCAGGATTAATCATGCCTGGATATAAAATACGGAAAGGCCGCTCAGACCAGGGCACCGTTTTAATGGACTCCTTCTTTTTTGGAATATTCCTGACCACCAGAAACTGACCCAAACCTCTTTTCTCAAGTAACTGGGATACCGCTCCAGAAACGGTTAATCTCAAACGGGTTTTTGGCACATATTTTTGTTCTATCCATTTCCACACTTTTTGCACAAAGGGTTTGTCCTTAATTTCAGGAACACCCACAAAATATTCATGGCTATCATACACCCAGAAAAAAGGCCTGAAAATTCGAGCCAATCCAGCACCTAAAAGAGTGTCTGCATCATTAGAAACCACAATATCCACCGATTTCCGACTCATCAGAAAACGAAACAAACGGAGCGAATAACTGAGGTAAAACAAGGGGCCTTTATTGAACAAAAGACGGAAACGCTTTACCTTCCAATCGCTGGGCTCATATTTTGACTTCCGCTTACGTCCCACCAAAACCACATGAAAACCCAACTCTTCATACACCCCAGCCATTTTCTCAACACGCTGGTCAGCTATTAGATCATTGGTAACAAGTAAATAGGCTTTTGGAACCGACATCAGTACTTTTATGCGTTAAAAACTGGGAGAAAATTCGTTCTCCGAATGTAACTAAACTTTGGGCAATTTATAAAACTTTTACACCAAGCAAATGAAGCTCGCGTTGAATAATTAAATGAAAAACACCACCTTTGATTCCCAGTAATTATTATGCAGGAAATTCACGACAAAGCACTTAAGTCTGTAAATACGTTCGGGCTTCCAGCTCAGAGTAAAAAATACACAGTACTTGAGCACGAAACCGACATCCCAAAACTGCTTGCGCAGATAAAGGAGGCCGATACAAAGCCCAAAATAATGGGCGGTGGATCCAATGTATTGCTGGTTTCCAAAAACCACGATTGGATTATTGCAAACTGCCTTTCGGGAATTGAAATATTGGAAGAGACAGGCACCGAGGTACAACTAAAAGTAGCCGCCGGAGAAAACTGGCACCAGTTTGTACTCTACACCTTACAAAAAAACTGGAATGGCTTGGAAAACTTAAGTTTGATTCCAGGAAAAATTGGTGCTGCTCCTATCCAAAACATCGGTGCCTATGGGGTAGAAATAAAAGATGTTTTAAACTTGGTTCACGGTGTAAATATTGAAACAGGCTTACCTTTCACATTTGATGTCAAGGAGTGCCAATTAGGTTACAGAGACAGTATTTTCAAAAATGAATTAAAAGGAAAAACCATCATTACCTCCATTGAAATCACCCTAAAAAAAGGCGGTGAAGTCAACACAAAATACGGCGACATTCAAAAACTTTTGGATCGGGATGGCATAAGCAAACCTTCTGCTAAAGATATCAGCAATGCGGTTATTGAAATCCGGATGTCCAAACTACCCGACCCTGCCGAACTAGGAAATGGTGGAAGTTTTTTTAAGAACCCTATTATTGACCAAGCTCATTTTAACACCTTTATAAGCGCTCACCCCGAAGCCCCAAACTACCCTATGGAAGCAGGGAAGGTAAAAGTTCCTGCAGGTTGGTTAATTGAGCAAGCAGGCTGGAAAGGATTTAAAGCAGGTAATTATGGAGTACACAATAAGCAAGCCCTGGTTTTAGTCAACTATGGCGGTGCAGAAGGATCAGAAATAGCTGATTTGGCACAAAAAATAATCGGTGATGTCCAGATGAAATTTGGCATACAACTGGAGCCAGAAATAAACTTCTGGTAAAAAAAGGAACCCTAATCCGAAAATTCGGTATTGCATAATATGGAGGTAAACACAGATCAGCTTTTAAAACTGCTGTACAGTCATTTTGGGTATTCAAACTTTAGAGATCGCCAATTGGAAATTATCCAAAGCGCCATGAGTAACCCGAGCACACTTGTGTTGATGCCTACCGGTGGTGGGAAATCCATGTGTTTTCAGATTCCCGCTCTTGCCTTTCCCGGCACCACTTTGGTCATCTCCCCCCTCATTGCATTAATGAAAGATCAGGTTGATGCCCTGCGCCAAAACGGAATTAACGCGGCCTATTTTAATTCGAGCCAGAGCAACGAGGAACAGCAAGGAGTAATTCAGGATTTACAAGCCGGAAAAATAAAATTACTGTATTTGGCACCGGAAAAACTGATGGCCAACAACGCCGAATTCCTGCAGTTTTTAGCCAATTTCCCCATCCCGTTTATCGCCATTGATGAAGCGCATTGTATTAGCCAATGGGGGCATGATTTCCGGCCAGAATACTTGAAGTTAAAAAGCTTAAATACCTATTTCCCAGAAGCAAAAAAAATTGCACTTACAGCAACAGCGGATGAACGAACCCGCATTTCCATTATTGAAAACCTAGGTTGGGAAAAACCCCAAATTTTTGTTTCGAGTTTTAACCGGGCTAACATTGAATATCACGTCCAGGCCAAAAGCCAAAGCAAACACAAACTCCTCGATTTTCTGGAAGACAAAAAAGGCGAATCTGGGATTATTTATGTGCTTTCGAGAAAAAGCACAGAGAGTGTTGCCGAATTTTTGCGCGACCATGATTACGATGCCAGAGCATACCACGCTGGCCTCACCAAGGAACAACGCGAACAAAACCAGGACGCTTTCCTGCAGGACGACTGCAAAATTATGGTGGCGACCATTGCTTTTGGAATGGGGATAGATAAATCCAATGTGCGCTTTGTTGTACACATGGATTTACCCAAAAACATGGAAGGCTACTACCAGGAAACTGGACGGGCCGGAAGGGATGGCTTACCGAGTAAAGCCTTGTTGTTTTTTAGTAGAGGTGACGCGATTACTCTGCAAGGATTTATCTCCTCTGAAAACCCAGAACATCAGCAGCTGATGACCCAAAAACTCCGTACCATGGTGTCGTATGGCGAAAGCAGCAAATGCCGCCGGAAATTCATCTTGGAGTACTTTGACGAATCCTTTAACGCCCCTTGCGGCAGCTGCGACCAATGCCTTAAGGTACACGATCAGTTTGATGGCACCATCATTGCCCAAAAAGCTTTATCGGCCGTATATCGCCTGGAACAACGTTTTGGAATTAATTTTGTGATTGACTTTTTACGGGGATCCAAATCGGCGAAAATAAAGGACTACCACCGCAGCATAAAAACCTACGGCGTAGGAAGCGACATAAGCAAAGCCGATTGGCGATCCTACATTCAACACCTCATCGACCAAGACTTCTTGAAACTAATTGAGGGCGAGTATCCTTTATTGGGACTTGGAGCCAAAAGTATGGCCGTATTAAAAGGTGAGCTGGCTGTTGCCTTAAACAGACCTGAGGAAGAAATTAAACCCCGCAGCTTTGATCTAGCCAAACCCGACCACCATGCTGGTTTATTCGAAAAACTCAAGGATTGGAGGTACCGAACTGCCAAAGCACAAGGCGTTCCTCCCTACATTATTTTATCCGATGCCACCTTATTAGAGTTGGCCTCTTTTTTCCCTGTTAACCTTGAATCTCTTTCCTTTATTTCTGGATTTGGGGAGGTCAAATTAGATAAGTACGGAAGCGCTCTTACCCAAACCATAGCCGCCTTTTGTAAGGCAGAAAACATTACACCCAAAACCGTTCCGCAGCGCAGAAAAAAAACGACCAAAAAGAAAAAAGGAAAAGCCGCAAAAGGAAGCTCTCGACTCAGTGTAGAAATGTTTCAGGCCGGGAAAAGCCTAGCAATCATCTGTGAGGAACGAGGCTTGGCTAAAACTACTATTGAAGGTCATTTGGCTTTAGGCGTGGAAGATGGAACTCTCTCCATTACTGACTTAATTCCTGAAGCAAAAATTGAGCACGTAAAAAATGCCATTAAGTCCATATCTGAATCAGGACTAAAACCACTTAAGGAAAAATTAGGCGATGATTATTCCTATGGAGAAATACGATTGGTCTTGGCCGAAACGAAAAAAGTTCCCGCCTCATAAATAAGACGGGAACGTTTATTATTTTTGAAACTGTTTTTTCTGCAACTGCACAAAATCAGCCATTTTCTGAACATACTTTTCTGAAAAATCGAACCCTATTCCGGCGCGCTCATATACATACGGAATTTCGCGCATTGCACCAACCGCAAGGGCCGACATAAATTGCTCCAAGCCTTTTTCTTCTTTCTTTTGCACGTTTTCCCAAACGGCCACTGCGCCCAATTGTGCAATAGCGTATTCGATGTAATAAAAGGGAACCTCGAAAATGTGCAATTGTTTTTGCCACATGTGCGCCAACTCATCCTCGTACCCTTCCCAGTTTACCACATCGGGGTGGTATTGTTTGTACAACTCAACCCACTTCGCATTCCGCTCCGCGTGGCTGTGATCCGGACACGTGTATAACCAATGCTGAAAAGCATCTACACAGGCTACCCAAGGAAAAATGGATACAACCCGCTCCATTTGGTCTGCTTTAGCCTGATTTAAATCAGCACCGTCATAATAGGTATCCCAAAAATCCATACTAATTAGCTCGGTAGACATGCTCGCCAATTCGGCTACCTCTGAACTCAACCCTTTTTGGCTCGTGTATTTCAGATCAGCAGTCAAAAAACTATGTACGGCATGCCCTCCTTCGTGGGTCATCGTAATCATGTCGGAGTGACTTCCCACTGCGTTCATGAAAATAAAAGGTGCGTTACTTACGTACAAGGGGTAATTATACCCTCCTGGCGACTTCCCTTTTCGGGAGCTCAAATCCAAATGACCAATCTCCTCCATGGAGTCCATGGCGGCGCCAAAGTAGGGGTGAATTTTATGAAAAACGGCTTTGTTTTTCTGAATCAAGTCCTCTTCATCCGTAAAAGGAATCAAGTTGTTTTGGCCAGGCAAAGGCACAGATAAATCGTAGGGCTTTAGGTCGAAACCTAAGGCTGCTTTCCTGTGCTTTAAGTCTTCCCCAAACAAAGGGGAAAAGGAGTTGGCAATGGCAGCATGGAAATCTTCACACTCCTTTACCCCGTAATCGAAACGGCCTAGGCTTTTGAATTGGTAGTCTCTGAAATTATCGAAGCCTGCATTTTTTGCAACCAAGTTGCGCTTGGCAATGAGTTCGTCCAAGAGTTCGTGTAATTCTGTCCTAACTCCCGCTCGTTGTTCCGCCACCTTTTCAAAGGCTTCTTTGCGTTCCTCTCTGTCTTCTGATTTTAATACCAGACTCATGGCTTGGAGGGTTTTCTCCTCGCCTTTCCAGTCGACCATTAAACCACCGGTGATGCTTCCAAATTTCCGAGAAAGCTCCGCCAATTCTGACTTCAACGCAATGTTTTCAGTCCTAAAAAGGGCAATAGCACTTTCCACATCTCGAATCATGGTTCCATACACATCGGTCCTCAGTTTTTTGGTAACTGGGCAATCAATAAACTTCCGGTTTAGCCGATCAAAATATTCGGACACCT
>JBLHJD010000045.1:0-15713 GCA_047618705.1 Luteibaculaceae bacterium | reverse complement strand
CCCATTAGGCCCAAGGTGTTAATGCGCCGGGTTGATGCCTTGCTAAAACACAGTAAGTCTAGTGTAAACCCAAGTAAAACCTGGTTTCATAAGGATTTGGAAGTGCGCTTTGAATACCGTTTGGCAACCCAAAATGGGGTCGAGTTGGGCTTCTCTCAAAAGGAATTCCAGTTAATGGTCTTGTTCTTAAGCCAACCTAAAAAAGTGTACGACCGCCAAGAAATAATGAAGGAAATTTGGCCAGATCAAAATGTGGTTGAAACGCGAACTTTAGATGTTCATATTTTGAATTTGAGGAAAAAGCTGGGAGTCGGATATATTAAGACGATAAAAGGTGTGGGATACGGTTTGGATTCTTAAATTAGTGGTACCAGATAAAGTTTGCAATGGAAAAGGATTATAAGGGTAAAAAGGTATTGTTAGTGGATGATGATCCAGATATTTTGGACATCGTAGGCTTTAATCTTAAAAAAGAAGGCTTCATTGTAGAAAGCGCTGAAACAGGAAAAGAAGCACTAAAAATAGTGACCAAATTTCATCCCGATGTGATGGTTTTGGATGTGATGATGCCAGAAATGGACGGGATGGAACTGTGTGAGGAGTTGCGCCGGATGGGTCAATTTGAGGACACACCTATTGCTTTTTTAACGGCTCGAAATGAAGATTATAGTCAAATTGCAGGGTTTGAAGCTGGGGCTGATGATTATATAGCAAAGCCCATAAAACCAAAAGTTCTTGTAACCCGGATTAAAGCCCTGATTCGTCGGACTTCTTATTCGCCAAACGCTCAGTCTCCTGCTCCTCCAAATGTGGGTATTCACCTAGACAGGGAGTCCTTCTTAGTTTTTAGAAATGGGGAGGAAATTAACTTACCAAAGAAGGAATTTGAGTTACTAGAACTGCTACTCTCCAAACCAGGAAAAGTATTCAATCGGGAGGTGATTTTAAATTTAGTTTGGGGAACAGATGTAGTTGTAGGAGACAGAACCATTGACGTTCACATTCGGAAGCTGCGCGAAAAAATCGGCAATAACTTCATTAAAACAGTGAAAGGGGTGGGGTATAAAATAGACCTGAATGAAAACGACTAGTCCAAATAAACTTATCTTAATAACGGCCCTTGCCTCTGGGGCCGTTTCTTCTTTGTTGGCACTCCTTTTTTATAGTTATAGTACCAATTATGGGGTAGGTACTGTTGTTCTTAGTTCTTTGCTTTCCACCCTGATTTTTGCCATTGCGTTTAAAATTTCCATCAAAAAATTTATTCTAAAAAGGGTCCAACAACTTTTCCGTGCTTTCCCTTCCATGTCTTCCACTAGGATAAAACCCAAAGACATGGTAAACATGAATGAGGATGTTCTAGAGAAGGTAAGCCTTGAAATGGAAAAGTGGTCCATGAAGCAGCGCAGAGAGATGGTGAAACTTCAGAAAACTGTTGATTTCAGAAGGGAGTTTATTGGGAACTTGGCCCACGAATTAAAAACACCCATTTTTAATATTCAAGGATATATTCTTACGCTGCTTGAAGGAGCATTGGAGGATCCCGAGATAAACCGCAAATTTTTATTGCGCGCCGGAAAAAGTGTAGACAGAATGATTCAGTTAATATCTGAATTAGATAATATCACCAAGCTCGAAAGCGGAAAAGCCAACCTCAATATCCGCCGTTTTGACCTGTTGATTTTAGTGCGTGATGTGCTCGATTTACAAGAGAACAGTGCTAGTGAAAAGGGGATTAGATTAAAACTAAAAACCTTCAGTAATACACCTCTATGGGTAAAAGCCGATTCCAGTAAGATTTCTCAAGTTTTGACTAACCTGGTGTCCAATTCCATACACTACGGAGCGGAGAATGGGGTTACTAGTATTGATTTTGAAGATTTAGGTGAAAAGTGGTTGGTCCATGTAAAGGATAATGGGGTAGGTATTTCGGAAGAGGATGTACCTCGGGTATTTGAACGTTTTTACCGAGTAGATAAAAGTCGAAACAGGAATACAGGTGGAAGTGGCTTGGGATTGGCTATTTCCAAACACATTATTGAAGCACATAGTGGGACCATCAAAGTGAAAAGTACCAAAGAAAAAGGAAGCACCTTTTCCTTCAGTTTACCAAAATAAATTCACGGACAATTCCTGTCCAACAGAACTTTTTATCTTTACGCTAAACCTGCGAATTATGAAAAAAAGTTTCTTGGCTTTTATAGCTGTTTTTTGTAGCATTATCACAATAGCACAACAAGACGTTGATCCATGTGGAATGGTGGAATACATCAAGTCACAAATGAATAAAAATCAGGATTACATCGATGGTGTTATCCGGGCCGAAAAAAATGCCCAAAAATGGATGGAAGATCACCCTAATTCGTTTAAAAACGACGGGGGAATTACCATCCCAGTTGTATTTCATGTCATTTACAACGAAAACGACGCTTCTCAAAACATTCCAGAGTCAACTATTTTATCACAGTTGGAGGTCTTAAATAAGGCATACCGAAATCAGGATAGCGATGCGGCTCTGGGGAGAGATGAATTTGACCACCTCAGAGGAGATATGAAAATAAATTTCGCCCTAGCCTCTATTGGTCCGAATGGAAATGCCACTAACGGAATAATGCGCTACCCAGTTCAGAAGGATGGGTTTGATATTTTCACCGAAATGGATGCTTGGAAACACGAGGCAACTGGCGGAGCAGATGCCTGGCCTAACGATCTATATCTGAATTTTTGGGTATGTAAGTTGACCATTTTTGGTATGGAAAACGCGCTACTCGGAATTGCAACCTTTCCTGCGACTATGAGCGTAGAAGAGGGGAATGCAACCCCGGCTCCGTTTGATGAGGATGGAGTAACCGTAAATTATAGACATGTTGGAGCTACTTTAGATACGGATATCGCTCCGAACAATTTAGGTAAAACCGCCATCCATGAAGTTGGTCACTGGCTTGGTTTGCGTCATATTTGGGCCGATGAGGATGATCCATTTACAGGCGCCCCAGGACCGTGTGGTCAGGACGATTATGTAAACGACACCCCTATGTGTAATCAACGTAGCCAAGGAGATTGTAATTTTAATCGGAATTCGTGCTCCAACGAAAATGAGTTTTCAGATAATTTTTGGGGAGCTGTAAACCCTCCCGACATGGTGGAAAACTACATGGATTATAGCGGAGACGAATGCATGCATATGTTTACCCAAGGCCAAAAAGAAAGAGCTTGGTCCTTTTTAGTAACCGCACGCGAAAAATTATTTGGTTCAAGTGGAAGAAGTGGAGAACATTTTAATGCTTATGCACTTAAAACGGAAGCGTCTTGTTTGTCGGGTTGCGACGGAAGTATTGATGTCCACGCTTTTTGGGGGCAAAAACCCTATAAATACAGTTTGGATGGAGGAACGTTTCAAGCGGAGCCTCTGTTTGAGAATGTTTGTACCGGGGATTATAATTTGGTGATTGAGGATAATGAAGGAACGGTTATTAATGCTTTGGTAAAAGTAGAATCCAATTACTTGGCACCAGAATACACCCTAAGCTTAGTTCAGTCCTCTTGTGCAAGTTGTGCCGATGGGTCAGCAATGGTAAATATTACCAATGGAGTTCCTGATTACACCTATTCATGGAATACCACACCGGTACAAACTAATGCAACAGCATCGGGGCTAACTCCTGGTATATATGTGGTTACGGTAACGGATGGCTGTGGGGAAGTAACTCAGGAGGAAGCGATTATTGGTAATTCCACCATCGAAGAGCAAATAATCCAGTTTTCCGTTTTCCCAAACCCTGCTGAGGATCGAATGGTAATCCAAGGTGACGGGCAAGGGGAATACCATATTTATAATAATATGGGTCAGCTTATTTTGGAGGGGGATGTAGTGGGGGAGACTACTGTTTTTTTAGGTGGTTTACCGGACGGAAACTACTTACTTCAACTGAAGACTAAAGGAGGTGTTCAGACGAAACGACTAGTTGTATTAAAGTAGAATTGGTTTAAAAGGAAAATATTTGGCTTTTCCCTGCGCTGATTATTAAAGAAGGTAAGGTGGTTAGTAACTTTCTTGAATTATTACTGAAATTAAATCGGAGTACTTTTTTTCTAGCTGGAGAATAGGCCTGATTCAAATTCAAAACCCTTAAATTGGTATCCAAAATGGTTTTTAATGTTTCCTTAACATATGGGTAACAAAACCGTAAGTTGTCTTTTACTCCCCATTAATGGAGAAAGGACACTTTTGTACTGTAAAACAAAGAATAAAAGAAATGAGACTTAAAAACTTAGCAACATTGCTTATTGCCGGACTGGCAATCGTTTTCACCCCTTCTTGTAAGGATGTGGAAGGATGTACAAATCCATCTTGTTTAAACTTTGATGATCAAGCAGAAACGGATGATGGTTCTTGCGATTGTGGAGAAGGTAATCAGGATGAAAGAAATCTGAAAGGAAATACAGGAAATCGGACTTTGTTAGGTGATGGAACACCGTATACGTTGGATGGGATGGTTTTCGTAAATGACGGTGAAGTGTTAACAATAAACGCTGGAGCTGTTATTAAGGGAAAGCCTGGTGCAGGAGCTGAGGCATCTGCCTTAATTGTTGCCCGTGGAGGTAAAATTATGGCTGAAGGAACAGAGGCTAATCCAATTATTTTTACCGCTGAAGGAGATGACCTAAATGGTTCTTTTGACGAGAATATCACCGGAGAATGGGGTGGGGTAATTATTCTTGGAAGTGCAGGTTTAAATACCAATGGAGAACAAGCAATTGAAGGGATTCCAACTTCAGAGGCGAGAGGTCTTTTCGGAGGTACAAACGATGCCGATAATTCGGGTGTTTTCCGATATGTTTCTATCCGTCATGGTGGAACTAACATTGGAGCAGGGAATGAAATCAACGGACTTACATTGGGTGGTGTTGGATCAGGAACTACTATTGAACACATTGAGGTGTTTGCTAACGCCGATGATGGGATTGAGTTTTTTGGAGGAACGGTAAACGTAAAATACGCGATTACTGCCTACTGTGGAGATGATTCATACGATTACGATATGGGTTGGAGAGGAAAAGGACAATTTTGGGTAACTGTTGCTGGTGGAGACCGCGGTGGTGAGCACGATGGTGGAACTGATCCGGAAGATGGAATGCCTTATGCAAAGCCAACTATCTACAACGCAACCTACGTAGGGAACGGAATTTCTGAAGGGAAAAGAGCTTTGACATTCCGGGACAACGCTGGAGGGTTTTATAACAACTCTATCTTTGTTGATTTTGGAAAAGGAATCGATGTTGAAAACTTGGAAGCAAGTAAAGGGGCGGATTCATATGAGCGTTTTTTAGCAAGTGAGTTAAGTTTATCTGGAAACATTTTTTGGAATGTGAAGGTAGCAGGTGATTCTGCAACGGCAACAGATGTATTCGCGGTGTCTGCACCAGATGGTTACGATTCGGCGCAAGATTCAATTGATAAGGTAACAGCACTAGTTGGATCCTTTGGTTTGAATGCCAACTTGGTTGTGAATCCAGAAGTATCTGGAGGAGCATCTATCGATTTGATTCCTAATTCTGCGGTAGTTAATAATGGAGTTCCTGCAAGTGATTCTTGGTTTAACCAAGTAACGTTTAAAGGAGCAATTGACCCGAACGGAGTAAACTGGGCGGATAACTGGACTCGTATTTCTGCAAAGTTCTAAAGCATAATTAATTATTCATTTAATCCCACTAGACTTTAATGTTTAGTGGGATTTTTTGTTTTTAATATTTTGGTAACATTGGGTTTATTTTTGCGCAATGTTTGCGCCCTTCTTTTGCACAAAAATAGAGAGGAGATGTTTCGAGGTATTGTCACTTGTATATTACTTGCTGTTGGTCTTATGGCAAATGCCCAAATGGGTATAGTCCGTGGAAAAGTAAGGAGTGCTGATTTGGGGGAAGAGCTAATCGGTGCTGCGGTTTTTATTGCTGGGACCTCCCGAGGAGCCAGTGCCGATTTAGAAGGGAATTACACTATTCTAAATTTGGAGCCGGGCAAGTACAATTTGGTTTGTCAGTACATTTCGTTTGCGAACGACACCATAAAAGGAGTTGTTGTACAAGCAGATGAGGTTACTGTTCTCGATTTTAACTTGGGTTCGTCTAGTATCAGCATAGCCGAGTTTGTGGTGGAGGCAAAAGCCAATAAGGCATCCGAGAACTTTATGTTAACCATGCAGAAAAAATCGGCTGGAGTAATGGATGGGATTTCTTCCCAACAAATTGCACGCTCCGGAGATGGGAATGCTGCTGCAGCTGCCAAAAGGATTACTGGAGTTTCTATTGAAGGCGGTAAATATGTATATGTCCGTGGATTGTCCGACAGGTATTCGCTGACCACTTTAAATGAAGCAGAAATCCCGAGTTTAGACCCGGAAAGAAACAGTGTTCAGTTGGATTTAATTCCAACAAACCTGATTGATAATATGCAGGTTTTTAAATCTTTTACGCCAGACAAACCAGCGTCTTTTACTGGCGGTTTGGTGAATATAGGAACCAAAGATTTTCCGGCACGCGAAACGTTTCAGTTTTCAACAAGTTTTGGTTATAACACAATCAGCTCCCTAAACTCAGATTTTATTGGTGGGGAAAAAGCTGGAAAATTCTTTACCAGTTTTGGGAAAAAGAAGCATGAAGTACCATTTAATAACCGGGTGTATAACCTGGGAGAAAATGCAGCAGGCTTGTCGGCACAAAGTAAGGCCTTGTCAAAGGAGTATGTGCCTACTAAAACCGGAAGTGGTTTGGATCACGGGTTCTCTGTGTCGTATGGAAATCAAAAACCATTGGATGAGCAAGGCGTAAAGTCATTGGGTTACATCGGTGGAATAACCTACAACCGGTCGTACGAGTTTAAGGAAGATTTGACTATTGGGAATTATAAATTGACCGGAAGTGAGGAAACGGTTGATGAGTTAAATCGGGAGCGAGAATATACGGGACAGGAAGGGCAAGAGACAGTTCTTTTAGGTGCTCTGGCCAACCTGAGTTATAAGTACAATGCGAATAATAAGCTGGGATTTAATTTCATGGTGAACCGAGATGCGACCAATAGTGCTCGTGTTTTTGAGGGAGAAAATACAGGCGCTGATGTTGGGATTACTCAGGTGGAGCGGAAGATGCAATATCAGGAACGTTCATTGGTTGTGTTCCAAGGTATTGGAGAACATTATAGGGCTAAGAATAACCTAACCGTAAAGTGGATGTTTTCTGGAGCTCAAAGTAATCAGAATGAGCCCGACTTGCGTTACTTCATCAGTGATTACGAAATAAACAATGGAGATACCACCCACGATATTCAAGGTGCAAAGTATGCCTTGCCTACGCATTTTTGGAGGAGAATGGAGGAAAGAAGTTACCACGGAAAACTGGATGTAGAAAAACCGATGCAATTGGTAGAAGGTTTGGATGGGAAGGTGAAAGCGGGTGCTTCCATGGTTGCAAAGGACAGGACTTTTAATACACGCTCCATGGTGTATAGTATTTCCACTAACCTACGTGCCCGGTTTAATGATGATTATAACGGGGACCCTGAAGCCTTTTTCGTGGATGAAAATATGAATGTTGGGGATCCTGATGGATATATGTACGTGAAGGATAATACTCAAAGGAGGAACAGTTATTCAGGAACTTCCGCAATCTCGGCAGTATATGGAATGTACGATGGGTATATTACTCCTATTGTTCGTGTTGTTGCAGGAGCGAGAGTTGAAATGACGGATATTAAAGTAAACTCCTTTGATCCCGAAGTGAGGGCTGGAGCTTTGAATAACTTCGATGTGTTGCCAGCTTTAAATATCTCGTATAACCTGAGTGAGGAACAAAATATCCGATTTGGTTATACAAAAACGTTAGCACGTCCTTCATTTCGGGAAATTGCTCCCTTTGCCAGCTTTGGTGGTGGATCCGACTTTACTGTTCAAGGGAATCCAGACTTAGTTAGGACCAATATCGATAATTTGGATTTGCGCTGGGAGTACTTTATGAATCCGGGTGAAATGATTTCTGTTTCCGCCTTTGGTAAGCGTTTTGTTAACCCAATTGAACGGGTGTTTTCGAAAGAAGCCGTGTCTGAGTTGACGTGGTCTAACGTAGATAACGCTAAATTGTACGGTGTGGAAGCCGAGATTCGGAAAAGTTTAGCTTGTATTAGTGAGTCCTTGCAAAATTGGTCTGCAGGAGGGAATGTGACCCTCATAAAAAGTGTGGTGGATTTATCGGATGATGAACTTGAGTTTGTTCGCTTAAAACGACCTTCGGCTGGTGATACCCGGCAGCTGTTTGGCCAAAGTCCGTATATCTTGAATTTGTTTTTGAATTACAACAATTCGGAAACAGGTTTAAAAGGAAACTTGAGCTTCAATGTTAGTGGCGAGAAAATAGCTATTGTGGGCCGGAAAGGGGACCCGCATGTGTATGAGCAGGCTAGACCAACCTTGGATTTTAACATTGGGAAGGTTATTAAAGAGAAGTTTAGTGTCAAGTTTGCTGCCAAAAATCTGTTGGGTTCTGAGACCAATTGGCTAATGCATTTTAAGGATCAAGATTACCAAGTGTATGGCTTTAATCCCGGGCGCACTTTTTCCTTTGGGTTTAGTTATTTCATTAACTAGTTGGCCAAAGGTTTAGAACAAAAAAAACGCCTAAGCATCTGCTTAGGCGTTTTTTTTTCCCTTTAATTTTGGGGAAAGTATAGATCGTAAAATAAATATGAGCTAAAGTCTAAAATTCCTTTTCACTGGTTAAGGCACCAGCTTCGTCATACATTTTCCAAGTACCTACTTTTTGTCCTTTTTTGAAATACATTTCGTAGCGTAGTACACCTGTGGTATCGTAAATTTTCCATTCACCATCTTTTTTCCCATTGGTGTAGTTGGCAATTCCAACCCGATCACCGTTGTGAAATTTTTCCCAAGTTCCATTCTTTTTTCCCTTGGTAAAAGCACCAGATTCCGTTTTGTTTCCCTCTTTATTGAAAAAGGAAACCGGGCCATCTGGTACGCCATTTTTGAAAGTGTACTCTGCTTCCACAGCACCGTCAGCTTTAACCACGTGTGTTCCTGTAAAGCCTTCCTGTACGCTATTTTCCGCAAAAATAACATCTTGCGCAGTAGCTCCTGTTAATACCCCAAGAACAAATAATAATGATATCCCTACCTTTTTCATAATGCGCAATTGTTTGATTGTTGAATTCTAGCGTACAGCTAAGTTAACAATTTGTTAACATTGAGCAAGTTTTTGAAGGACTAAAAAGTGTAAAATCTCAATTTCTTGAAGTAAGCTTAAGGATAAGCTTAACGCTGCATATCGCAATTACGGGGATTCTGGGGTTTTTTGAACAAAAAAAAAGCAGCCATTGGCTGCTTAACATTGCGTTAATATTGGAATTACATTATAGGGTAAACCGGTATAGGATCTTTAATAGCAGTTTTTTTCTTTTTTCCAACTTCCAGCTCTTTTTCGCTGGTGTAATACGAAACGTACTCAGTACTGATTTTAATTTTCTGGCTTCCCATGGCAGGGAAAGTGAAGTTTCCGTCAAAGTCGGTGAAGGTGAAAGTTGAAGTTCCTTCCACAAATACTTTTACCCCAGCTAAACCTTCTTTGGTTTGGGCATCAATAATCTGACCAGAAATAACATTAAGTTTGTCTTTTCCAGGGCGTCCTTTGGATACTCCGGTAAATGTGATAAAACACAATGCTATAATTAATAAACTTCTCACTGTTCTTGTTTTTTGATGGTACAAATTAAGTGCTGCAATGTGAGGTCAAGGTTTATGCAATGTTACATAAATGTTAACTCCCTCTGAAATTATTTGGAATCAAGACCTAAGCGCTGGATTAAATTTACCTATCGCTGCTTTTTGGGATCTTTTTCTGGCCCAAGTTAATCGCGATTGGCAAAGAGCCGGAATGCCAGAGGTGGCGTTCAACTTCAAAACACCCAAAGATCAATTATTCTTCGAAAGGTGCCTGGTAGATTGCTTGGAGCAGAACCCCGAATTGTTTTTCCGCTATTTGTATATTGTAGATATAGACGAAAGGTGGATAAGAGCCTGGACAAGCGGGCAAATGAAGTCAGTTAATGAGTTGTTAGCAAAGCTGGTATTGCGCACCGCCCAAAAAGTTCGATTTAGAATTGAGTACAGTTCCTGATTTCCAATTGTTTATCGGATTCCCTCCGTCAATGCTGTTCTGTAGAAAGTAATTTAATTCTAGTTCCATTGTTGTTGTATTAATTGTATTTTTGTCCACTACTGCAAAGGCGTCAGACAATCTATGGACAGCTACTCGTATTTGAGCAACGGAGACACAAGTTGGTTCGACAACTTGTACAAGGAATATAAATCTAACCCAGATGGGGTAGAGGAATCTTGGAAAAAGTTTTTTGAAGGATTTGAATTTTCTTTAGAAAGGTATGGTGAAGATTCTGGAGGCGAAATGCCAAAAGAATTTAAGGTCATCAACCTTATTAATGATTACCGATCCCGAGGACACTTATTTACTAAGACGAATCCAGTTCGTGAAAGGAGGGAATACCAGCCTGGTATTACATTGGAACAACACGATCTTTCTCCAGCCGATTTGGATCGGGAGTTCGAAGCGGGAAAGGAAGTTGGGCTAGGCCGAGCTAAGTTGCGCGATATCATCGACAATTTAGATAAGGTGTATTGCCAATCCATAGGGGTGGAGTATACCTACATGCGAAACCCGGAGAAGGAAAATTGGTTACGTCAGCGTATTCACGTTAACGCAAACCAACCTTCTTATTCAGCCGACGACAAAAAACACATTTATAAAAAGTTAAACCAAGCGGTTAGTTTTGAAGGCTTCCTTCATACTCGTTTTCCAGGTCAGAAAAGATTTTCGCTCGAAGGAGGAGAATCCTTAATTCCAGCCTTGGATGCACTAATCGAAAAAGGAGCAAACCTAGGGATTGCTGACTTTGTATTTGGTATGGCTCACCGGGGCCGCTTAAACGTCCTGGCAAATGTTTTCAATAAACCGTACCTCAATATTTTTAGTGAGTTTATCGCTAAGGATTACGAGGAGGATTTGTTTGATGGAGACGTAAAATACCACCTCGGTTACGATCAGGAATTACTTACTGATTCCAACAAAAAAGTTCGCTTAACCCTCTGTCCAAACCCAAGTCACTTGGAAGCGGTGGATCCTGTTGTTGCAGGTCTTGCCCGGGCCAGAATGGAACGCGATTACGACAATGATAACAGTAAAATTTGTCCCATCATGATTCATGGTGATGCGGCAATTTCTGGTCAAGGTGTTGTGTACGAAGTAGTCCAGATGGCCCAATTAAATGGGTACCAAACTGGAGGTACAGTGCACATTGTAATCAATAACCAAGTTGGTTTTACAACCAACTATAAGGACGGAAGATCATCCACGTATTGTACAGATGTAGGTAAAGTTACCTTGAGTCCTGTATTTCATGTAAATGGTGATGATGTTGAAGCGGTGGTTCATGCAGTTCAAATGGCTATCGAATTCCGTCAACGCTACAAACAAGACGTATTTATTGATTTGTTGTGCTACAGAAAGTATGGTCATAACGAAGGTGATGAACCGAAGTTTACCCAACCGCTGTTGTACAAATTAATTAACAAGCATAAAAATCCTAAGGAATTATATAAAGGAATATTGGAATCCTCTGGATTCGATATGAGTTTTGTTGAGCCTCTAGAAAGTACGTTTAAGGCTCGTTTGGAAAAGGATTTTGAGGAAAGCAAGAAAATCAAAATGGCCTTTGTCGTAAACTTCCTAGAAAAGGAGTGGAAGCACATTGCAACAGCAGAAGACTCCGATTTTGATAGTAGTCCGGTTACTGCTGTTGATAAGAAAGAAATAGTGTCAATAGGGGAAGGTTTAACTAACCTTCCAGAAGGCAAGAAATTCTTCAGGAAACTGGAGAAAATCCTGAACGACAGAGCAAATATGCTTAGTTCAGATAAGCTGGATTGGGGAATGGCTGAATTGTTAGCCTACGGATCCCTGCTGAAAGAAGGCCACAATATCCGTTTCAGTGGACAAGATGTGGAGAGAGGGACTTTTAGTCACCGCCACGCCGTTGCTGTTTTGGAAGACGATGGATCTAAATATTGCCACTTAAATAACCTGAGCGACAAGCAAGGGAAATTATCCATATACAACTCTCTACTCTCTGAGTACGGTGTTCTAGGATTCGATTATGGTTTTTCTTTAGGGTGTCCAGATCATCTTACCATCTGGGAAGCCCAGTTTGGAGACTTCTTTAATGGAGCCCAAATTATGATTGACCAGTTTATTACAGCTGCAGAAGATAAGTGGAAAACACACAGTGGTTTGGTGATGTTATTGCCGCACGGGTACGAAGGTATGGGTGCTGAGCATTCTAGTGCACGGATGGAACGTTTCTTGGATTTAAGTGCAGAGAATAATATTCAAATTGTCAACTGTACTACCCCAGCTAACTTCTTCCACGTATTACGTCGCCAACTCAAAAGATCTTTCCGTAAACCATTAATTGTGTTTACACCAAAAAGCCTTTTAAGACACCCACTTTGTACTAGTACGGTGGCTGATTTGGCAACGGGTGGATTCCAAGAGGTAATTGATGATACCGTAAATCCAAAAACGGTTAAAGATGTGGTTTTCTGTCAAGGGAAATTATATTACGAGATGTTACAACATCGGGAGGCTTTGAAAGCCAATGATGTAGCTCTTGTCCGTTTGGAGCAGATATATCCTTTACCAGAGAAACAACTGGCCGCTGTGGTGAAGAAGTATTCCGGTGCCACTCGTTTACGATGGGTCCAGGAAGAACCAGAAAACATGGGAGCTTGGCCATTTATATTAAGAAAGTGGAATACCAAGTTGGAGTTAATTGCACGGGACGAAAGCAGTAGCCCGGCATCTGGATCACCAAAAAGAGCAGAAAAAAGACAACAAAGAATTATAAAAGCTGTATTCGATAACTATACAGTTGAATTTTAATAGCTAAGAAATATGGCATTTGAAGTAAAGGTTCCAAGTCCGGGAGAATCGATCTCGGAAGTAGAAATTGCACAATGGTTGGTAGAAGACGGCGAGTACGTTGCCAAAGAACAAGTCATTTGTGAAATTGATTCGGACAAAGCAACCTTGGAATTGGTGGCCGAAGAAGCCGGTGCCATTTCTATTCAAGCAGAAGAAGGAGACACGGTAGCGGTTGGACAAGTAATTTGCACCATTGATACAGACGCTGTAGGGGAAGCTAAAGCAGCGCCAAAAGCAGCTGAGACAATGCCTAACCCAGCTCCTGCAAAAGCAGCAGCGCCAAAAGAAGCTCCTGCAAAATCCGATTCTTATGCAGCCGGACATCCTTCAGCTGCAGCTAAAAAGATGATGGCAGAAGCCGGAGTTAATGCAAACCAAGTTAGTGGAACAGGCAAAGATGGCCGCATCACTAAAGGGGATGTAATTAGCGCAATGGCTGGTGGCTTTAATACCGACGATGCCACAGGTTGGGGCGGAACGCGGGATATGAGACGCGAGAAAATGTCTTCTTTGAGAAGAAAAATTGCTGAGCGCCTAGTTTCTGTAAAAAATGAAACGGCCATGTTAACTACGTTTAACGAAGTAGACATGAAACCGATCATGGATTTAAGAACGAAATACAAAAA
Source organism: Luteibaculaceae bacterium (assembly GCA_047618705.1). Taxonomy (GTDB): domain Bacteria; phylum Bacteroidota; class Bacteroidia; order Flavobacteriales_D; family Luteibaculaceae; genus JBLHJD01. The sequence continues at coordinate 2,031 of JBLHJD010000045.1, read as the reverse complement.
GGCGTTCGCAGATCACCACGAAACCAACCTTGGGTTTATGTCCTTCTTTACCAAAGCGGTAACCGAAGCATTGAACTTGTTCCCTTCTGTAAACGGAATGATCGACGGTAACGAAGTTATTTTGCATGATTATGCAGATATCGGAATTGCGGTAAGTTCTCCGAAAGGACTTATGGTTCCTGTTGTTCGGAATGCAGAACGCATGAGTTTGGCTGAAATTGAAGCTGAAATCAAACGCTTAGCTATTAAAGCACGGGATGGAAAAATTACCATTGACGAAATGACAGGTGGAACATTTACCATCACCAATGGTGGTGTTTTTGGATCCATGTTGAGTACGCCAATTCTGAATCCTCCACAAAGTGCTATTTTGGGGATGCACAATATTGTACAACGGCCGGTTGCTATTGATGGTGAGGTGAAAATTAGACCTATCATGTACTTGGCTTTGAGTTATGACCACCGCATTATCGATGGAAAAGAATCGGTTGGGTTTTTAGTGAAAGTAAAAGAGATGTTGGAGAATCCAGAACGCTTAATTTTCGGCGGAAAAACAGCGGAAGAAGTATTGTTGGGATTGTAATCCAAAAACAAATATTAAAAAAGTCCAAATCATCTTTTGATTTGGACTTTTTTTATGCCCTCAATTTTTTGAGGAAGCAAACGGATATGTTCAGATTGTCAATTCAAATGGTTTTGCTATAAAACCATTCCAAAATTTTATTCCCTGCGCATTGGTTCCGAATCGGACATCCGATATAATACCTTCAATTGCATTTAGATGAGTGTTGTATTCGAGTCTAGGAAGTTAAATCGAAGGTATTTTGAGAAAAATTGCTTCGATAGGATCGTTATTTGGCTACGCGTCAAAACAGAATTCTAGTAAAACAAGCAAGAATAAACCAATAACTGTTCTCTAAATTTGGGAGAAATCAGTCTAATATTCCTTAGAATTTGGACAGGCACCTAGTGGTATTCAAGCGCTGAATAAACCTCTTTTCTACATCTTCATATCGGTATATTTTGATAGCACTTTATTTTGCTTGCATTAAACCGCTCAAACCCCTAGCCTCAAACCACAACACTCACCCGTTATTGATATTCAACCATCGATTAGTACTGAAAAGCCCTCTATCAGGACGTTCTTTGGTCTAGTGTAGTTGTGTGGTTTTAAGAAATAAAAAAAAAGCTAACTTAGGTGTGAGATTAACAACTTTTTTAACCATAACCCCCTGATACAATGAAAATTGTAAACCTAACCCACCACCAACAAAAAAGTAATTGGGTCATGAAAGTTGGCCATAAACTTACCGTGTTAGCCTTGTTATTATTTAGTTTATTTTGTCATGGCAGCAATGGCAATGGTGATTTTAGGAACGAAAGTCGCGCTATACAAGGAGGAAATGTTTTTATTGAAAACAAAGGTCAATTGGCCGATGCCGAAGGAAATGTGTTAACAGATGTGTTGTTTAAGTTAAAGCTAAACGGCTTAGAGGCATATTTTAGAAAAAACGGAGTGTCTTTTGTGTTACAACAACTTATTGAAAATCCTTCTGATAAAAACATCGCCGCCGACGAATTTTTATTAGCCGACTTAGGTGTCACCACTCAATTAACCATAAAGGCCCAACGCATAGATTTAGCATTTCAAAACACTTATGCTGAAGGAACCATAGAAGGAAAAAACCAAAGTCAAGAGTATTTTAACTACTACTACAGTCATTGCCCTGATGGTATTACGGGTGTAAAAGGATTTGAAAAGATTGTATATAAAAACTTGTATGAAGGTATAGATGCGGTGTTTTACACCAAATTTATTGACGGAGCTCTACGCCTCAAATATGACTTAATCGTTCAGCCTGGTGCAAATCCTGACCAAATAACTTATAAATACATTACTGACGAATTGAACCTTGCTCTGTCGGACCAGGTAATTCAATTAGAAACGAATGTTAGCGCTTTTAGCGAGCATTTGGGAGCAATTTTTCAAGAAATTGATGGAGAAAAAACAGACATTAAAGGAAAGTTTGC
>JBLHJD010000044.1:0-15919 GCA_047618705.1 Luteibaculaceae bacterium | reverse complement strand
ATCGGAGCGGAGGTCCCTAATTTTGTTCAACCAAGCAAGCGCTCCTTCAATATTCCCTGCTGCCCTATCCAAAGTGAAAAATCGAAACCAAATTTCGTCTTCCAAGGAGTGTCCAGGAAAATCGGCCAAAATAGTGTTGAGTATCTCGCGCGCTTCTGCTCGTTTATTTTGTTTGAGTTTTAGGTCTGCTTGGGAAAACCGAATTAGAGGAATGTCCACACTATCAACTCCCAGGTTGTCTGATATTAGAACACCCAACTGGAGTGCATCATTGGCCATGAGTTTACTTGTGGATGCCTTAAGCACTTTTAACTGCGCTTGGGCCCATGCAAAGTCGCCTGTGTAATACGAAATTAATGCACTCCTATACTTGGCCTCTCCACCCAACAAATCTTCCTTAAACCGCCGTTCTACCTGCCCATACAATAAAGCTGCCTCCCACACATCGTCGTTCTCCAACCACCAATCTCCTTTCCAAAGTTTAAAATATCCTTTTTCCTGATCGTTATACACCGGGCTATTGATCGTCAGGTCCAAAAAATGGGCCGCCGAATCAGCATGGACATATTTATTGTAGGTGTCGAACACCTTCCGGGTTAGGTTCATTCGGAATTGGGAATATTTACCTGAAAGCACAAACGCTTTGGCTGGCTCCAACCAACTCGGGCAATTATCCAAACACTTCAGTTGCTTTAATAACAGATCTAGTCCTTGCACATCACCCAAAAAACCCTGTTGGTTTAGATTGGCATTATTAATAAAGTCCACTGCTTCCTGAGCGGTTTCATAATCCTCGAACTTGTAGGCCTGAATGGCCAATGAAAGGATGCGCTGATGACCTCCTCCAAGCCGCTTTACCAATCCTTTTAATTGGGTAAAGGCTGGACGAAACTCTTTGATAGCGGTAAAGTACCAAATCAACAAATCGCTAAAGGCTGGGTTCTCGGTGTTTTTTTGTCGGTACAGAAGTAGTCTTTTACGCAACAATTCTTTAGACTCTTCGTCCTCGTCGAAATTGAGGTAACGTAAAAAAGCGTTTTGTGCACTTTGTTTATAGGCTGGATTTTCCACCACCAAATCGAGGTAGGCGTCAATCATTAAATCGTATTTCCCAAGGCTTCCGTAAATGTTGGCCGACTCCAGGTAAAACCCATATTTCGGTTCCACTTTGCCCGACCAATACTGGTACGTTTTCAGAGCCCATTCTTCCAAGCCGATGTTCCGGAACTTATTCGCCACATTAGCTACCCAGTTTCGTTGGGCAGGTGTTTCTTCAATAATGGACTGAAAAACATCCTCGGCCTTTTCGTACTCTTGGTTTTCGTAATACACCCAACCTTCATCAAAGGCGGGATCAATTTTATTGGATGATTTTCGGTAATGGGATTTAATGAGCTTTTTGGCTGCCTTTAAATCTCCTGCCTTAGATAGGCAACTCAGGTAATCGCTATAAAACTGTTTCCCGGAAGGGCTATTCGAATACACATCATCGAAATAAAGTAACGCCCGTTCGCAGTCCCCCTCGTTGATGTACAACTGCAGTAGTTTTTCGTTCTCGGCAGTTTGGGCCAAGGAGCCGAAGCCCAGAAAAAGTAAGAAAATGAGGGAAAGTAAACGCATTATTTCAGTTTCATTCTAATGCTATCAATTTTTGGCTTCATCCAGTCGAAATTCTTCACAAACTCGGTTTGGTTGGAATCTATGGCCGCCAAGGATTTATTAATTAGCGCAATGGCGTGGCTTTCTGTTTTAAGAAAGTTAGCCACTTGTTCTTTCTCAAAAGCTCCATTTTCTAAATCAGCTTTGAGTGTTTTGAGCTGTGCTTTGGACAGGGCGATCTCTTGGGACAGCCGTCCAGCGCTTTCTCCGTAACCCGTTGCTAATTTCCGTATACTTCTGTAGTTCGAAATCCAGGCTATGTCTTCCCGGAATTGCGCTTTATTATCTAGGTTAAATTTATCCTTAAAAAAAGCCAAGTCGGCTTTGAGAACGGCATACATCGAATCCAAATTATGTCTTTGCCTTTGCTGAATTAGGGTGCTATCCAATGCAGTAACCTCTGTCTGCATATGCTGCAAAGTGCCAATTTCTTGGGTGTAATCTGGTCTGAAGCACGCCACAAAAAGGAAAGAAATGAAGGGGAAAACCAAGTATTTCATATGCAAAAATAGTTCTTTCCCAAAGGTAGGGAAACAAGGCCATTAAACGGAAGTCCATGCTCCATTATTGCAAAATACAGGGCACAAAAAAAGGCGCATCCCAGGGAATGCGCCTTTATCCATTTTTTTGTTGGATTAACTAATCCACTCAAATCCGGTGTAAGGCACCAAGGCTTTGGGGATGCGAATCCCTTTTTCTGTTTGGTGGTTTTCCAAAAATCCAGCCACAATTCTGGGTAAAGCCAAAGCTGAACCATTGAGTGTGTGGGCCAATTTGTTTTTCCCTTCGGCTGTTTTGTACCGCAGCTTTAAACGGTTGGTCTGAAAGGTTTCGAAATTAGAAACCGAAGAAACTTCCAACCATTTTTCTTGAGCAGAGGAGTAGATTTCGAAATCGAAGGTAAGTTTACTTGTGAAACCAAGGTCTCCGGCGCACAAACGTAAAATCCGGAAGGGCAATTCAAGGTCCACTAATAAACCTTGCACATGTTGTACCATTTCATCCAAGGCTCGGTAGGATTTCTCCTGAGCCACCACCTGAACAATCTCCACCTTATCGAATTGGTGCAAGCGGTTTAATCCGCGCACATCCTTCCCGTAGGAACCAGCTTCGCGGCGAAAACAAGGCGTATATCCCGTCATTTTAATAGGCAACTCGTCTTCCTTAACAATGGAATCTCTGTAAATGTTAGTTAAAGGAACTTCGGCTGTTGGGATCAGGTACAAATCGTCTGCCGTAGCATGGTACATTTGTCCTTCCTTATCTGGAAGCTGCCCTGTTCCGTACCCGGAAGCTTCATTCACCATCAATGGTGGAATGTATTCTGTATACCCCCCTTGGTCTGCTTTATCCAGGAAATAGCGAATTAAAGCCCGTTGCAATTTGGCTCCTTTCCCTTTATAAACTGGGAATCCAGCACCTGTAATCTTCACACCTAATTCAAAATCAATCAGGTCGTATTTTTTACACAAATCCCAGTGCGGTAATTTACCTGTGGTGTTGGGTTCTGCCTCACCCTGGCAGTATACTTCCTCATTGTCGTCTTCCGTTTTTCCGGGAGGCACACTTTCATGAGGAATGTTCGGGATTTGGTACAACAAGGTTTTAACCGAATTCTCACACTCGTCGAACACCTCTTGTAGCTTGGCAATTTCGGCTTTTATCTCGCCTGTTTTCACTTTGGCTGCCTGGGCTTCATCTTGCTTGCCCGATTGAAATAATATTCCAATTTCTTTCGAAATCTGATTCATTTCAGCCTTTAAACCATCTAGTTTAGATTGGGTTTCGCGGCGTTTTTGATCCAAATTTAAAATCTCATCCAACAATTGAAGATCCTTAAATCCTCTTTTTTCTAGGCCTTCCTTGAAGGTGGCCAATTGTTCTTGAATATCAGAAACCAGTAACATAATTTAATGGGCTTAATATTGGTTAGAAACCAAAAAACTCCCGTGCCCAAAGGACGCGGGAGTTCTATAAAAATACTTTAACAATCCTGTATTACAATGAGACTGGCTCAATAGATACAAAAGATCTGTTTTCTTTTTTCTTTCTAAATACAACTGTTCCATCAGTAAGAGCAAACAAAGTGTGGTCTTTTCCAATACCAACGTTGTTTCCTGGGTGATGTTTTGTACCTCTTTGACGAACAATAATGTTACCGGCAATCGCCGCTTGTCCTCCAAAAATCTTTACCCCAAGACGTTTACTTTCTGATTCTCTACCGTTCTTGGAACTACCGACACCTTTCTTATGAGCCATAATTCTTTGGTTTTATCTCGCTTATTACTAAGCAGCGATTTCGTTAATTTTGATTTTTGTAAGGTACTGACGGTGACCGTTTCTCACCTTGTAACCTTTTCTTCTTTTCTTTTTGAAGACAATTACTTTGTCTCCTTTTAAGTGCTCAACGATTTCCGCAGAAACGGATGCACCTTTTACAGCGGGGGCGCCAACGTTCACTTCTCCACCATTATCTACTAAAAGAACATTATCAAAAGTAACTTTTGATCCTGATTCTCCAGCTAAACGATGTACAAAGAGTGTTTGGTCTTTTACAACTTTAAATTGTTGCCCTGCTATCTCTACAATTGCGTACATAATTACTATGTTATCTTTATTAAGGGGCGCAAATATATTACTTTTTCTTTTTATTTATCAAAAAAACGCCTACTAAAACCACACTTCCACCTATTACATCTCGCCAACCAAAGACTTCATTGTCTAACACTCCCCAAAAAACGGCTACAATAGGAATGAGATAAGTAACACTGGTGGCGGTAACGGGGTTGGTCCTTTTCACCAAATCATTGAACAAAAAAACCGCAAAACTGGTCCCTACCACCGACAAGATGGTTAAATACCCGAGGCTTTTCAGGAAATAGGGTTGGGTTTCTATGGTCTCCTGCAAACCTGTAGCCATTAAATAAATCCCAAAAGGAATCACCATTAAACTAAAGGCGGCACCGGTAATTACTATACTTGAAACGTCTTTAAGGTAAGTCCGAATGAGGTTTACACTAATACCGTAACACAGCGTGGCGGCCATAACAAACAATGCGTAGGCATTGAGTTCAAATTCGCCAGAGGCATTTTTAAACACCAAAATGGCGACACCTAAAAACCCGATAACTACCCCAACAATGTTGTACCATTTTGTTTTTAGCTGAAAGAACAAAACGCCCAACACCAAGGCGAAAATGGGAACGGTTGCATTTAGAATCCCAACTGCGCTGCTGCTTATGTAGGTTTGGGCAATTCCAAAAAAAATGGAAGGAAGCCCATTCCCCACCAAACCAATCAGTAAAAAAAATGCGATTTTCTTGAAGGAATATTTCCACAGGCTTTTGAGGACAAATGGAAAAAGAACCAACCCTGAAATTACCATTCGCAAACCACCTAATTGGTCTCCACGCAAAACGGCTACCCCGTTTTCATCAAAAATGGCTCGTTTCATTAAAATGAATGAACTCCCCCAAACCAGGGCTAAAATCACCATTTCTAAAATGGCAATTTCACGGTTATTTAGTTTTTTTAACAATTAGAGGTCCTTTTATTTGCTTTTGTCAGCAAAATTCTTTTATTTTTGTGTAAGATCATACACCGAGTAATGAAAAATATATTTCTCCTTATTCTTGCAGGCTTTTTATTCGCATGTAGTTCAGACAAAGTTTCTCACATCCCAGTGAGTGAAACTATTGTGGAGGATGCGGATATTAACCAAACATTGGCAGAAGTTACCCTTACCGGTATGTCTTGTGTGCACATGTGTGGTGGTTTAATCCGCAAAAATGTAATGGCTATTCCTGGAGTTCAGGAAATTGAATTCGACTTTTCTGATGATCGCGAGTTTGATATCGCTAAAATAAAAATTGATCCTTCCGTTGATGTTAAGGACATTTTTGCAACCATCGAAGAATTAAACGATGGTCAATTTTCGATTCAAAAATGTGATCTAACAAAATGGGTTAACAAAGACGAAGACTACAGAATCGGTTCTTTGCCCATTGCAGTGCCCAATGTATTTCAGGTATTGTCCTTTGTTCTTAAGCATGACTAATCCAAGCTCCTTTCGGAGCTTTTTTTTTGCTCACAACCGTGTTTAGCTTACGCAACCTTTCCTTTTACAGTCTCGTTTTAGTTTTGCTTGTAGTTGTTGCAGGTAGCACCGTAAGGACCACCGGCTCTGGTATGGGATGCCCCGATTGGCCCAAATGTTTTGGGCACCTCATTCCCCCCACTTCCACCGACCAAGTTTTATGGGCTCCCGGAACTGAATTCGAGCAAGGAACCATGGCAATTTACCAAGACACCCTTTGGATCAATCAAATACCTGGACCCTGCGACACCCGCTTTAACAGATCCCGCTGGGAAGCCTACTTGGTGCATGACTACTCTACCTTTGTAGTTGCCCACACTTGGATTGAATATATTAATCGCCTGGCTGGCGCGCTGTCTGGAATACCCGCTTTGCTTTTGCTTTTCCTAGCATTTCTGAAACGAAAAACGCAACCCTCCATTTTTTGGATTAGTTTATTGGGATTAATTGGATTGGGATTTGAAGCTTGGTTGGGGAAAAAAGTGGTGGATGGAAATTTAATCCCTGGGCAGATTAGCATACACATGTTGGGTGCCTTATTTATTTGCGGCTTGTACACCCATGCGTATGCCAAAACAGGCTATACCAAACGACTCAAGTTACCGGCTATTTACCTGTGGTTTTGGTTAACACTTCTAGTGCTCCAACTTATCTTGGGGATTCAGGTACGCGAAGGAGTTGATCACCTGATGCACCTTTCCGGAAACGCAACTTCCGATGCTATTCACCAACTTAGGTACTTCAATTTCCACCGCAGTTTAATTTGGGTTTGGTTGGCCTCTCTCATTTTTGCCTGGATAAAATTGGGTAAAAAAGGAAAACCGGTAGTTGCGCGGATAGCCGCATGGTTTATTCTACAGGCAGGATTAGGTTTAAGCATTAGTTTACTGGGCCTTCCCCATTTCTTGCAAGTTGGACACCTCTTTCTTTCTTTTATCCTGTTTTGCTACCTCATTTACCAACTCAGTAAACGGGTAGTTGCATGATACAAAAAACAACCCTCCTCTTTTTTTTACTCAGCATTGGCGTAGCAATTCCAACTTTAGGGCAAGAAAAGTTTGTTCTCCAACTAAAAACCATCCAAACAGACGCTCCCTACTTTTGTTTTCAGCAGGACCTGGAAAAAACAAAACAATTTCTGGAGGATTATACCGAAGGGAAAAACAAGATGGTAGAAGGGATCATTGAAGAGCATCAGAAGTCCATTCCTAATTTCCGGAAAATAAACGCGTGGTTACTCACCTTAGATTCTGCCCGTACCGCTATTAATGACTGCCTATATTTTAGCAATCATTTTGTAGACGAACCATTAACATGGCTTGGGAATTTCCCAAAATCGGGCTTTGCCTTGCTGGGAAAACGGCATGCAGCATTAAAAGAAGAAGGCTCCTTAAAAAGTAAACGGGAGGCCATCCGGGTTAGTAATTTGGTGGAGGAAATGTTTGGAGCGGACAAGGCTAGCAGTTTCAAGAACCTGGATGATTGGGAATGTTTTGAACCCATTGAGTGGGCCTACTCCAGCACCTTAATTGTGGATAGCTTAAAGGCCAGACTCAAGCAGGAGTTTTTGGTTGATTTTGTACTGTTAAATGGCCACACAAAACTGGAAACCTATGCTAGCTTTGGCTGGGATACGGTACGGACCAAAGAAAGAATTAAGTTCGATTTAAAAAACCAAATCATTGGAGACATTGGTATGGGGGATACTACTTACTCCATTTACGATGACATTGCTGCCAGTTTGGTGTTGCACAATTCCATGGTTGTAAGCAAGGGGCAACTCAAAACCAAATTTAAAGATTGCCCCCGGTGCCGGGTTCACAGAAATTCCAAAAGTATTACCACCGTCCACGAACGGCAGTGGATTTCCAAATTTGAAGGTGACCAGAATATCTTGAAACAAAATTATCCGGGGATCCCACAATATGAGGCTTACCCTCCTATATCTACAGTGGTAGAGGACTATTTGCACAAAACCAACGTTTTTTTGCTCGAAGAAATCAGAACTTATCTGTACGAGCGAGGCTTGGGCAGGAATTTTAGGGAAGTGGATTTTGAGTAGGAAAAAGCTATTCCTGTAACTAAGCCGTGTCAGAGACACTTACCGTGTTTGTTCACTATCATTTGAATAAAATTTAATTTTTTTCTTCACACTCTGTAATAAATTAATATTAAGTGTGGAAAGCTCCTTTAAAAATACTCTAATAAATAAACTTGATTTTTCATGACGCTTTAGAATTAATCTAATAGCGGTATTAAAAAGAAAAAATTCACTACTTAATTTCGCTATCTTATTATGTTCATTTTCATTAACATAGTAGATTGCCAATAATCCACCTCCTTCCTCTGGAAACATTGACCCTAAATTATTAATTAGCGTAAACTGATTCCCTTTATTTTTATAAGAAAAATTTCCCCTATTTATTGTTTTACACTCATTAATAAAATCCAAATAATCCTTTATAGCTCGATCAAATTGTAGATGAGATAACGTTTTGAGAAAAAAAAACTCTAAAGAAGTTGGCATTCCCTTATCCCTATAATCCAAATAAATGAAGTAAATATCTTCTCTTAAAGACATCAATTCCCAATCCGAAATCATTTCTAAAATAGTAGGCGCATGACTAAATTTATTGTATCGTAAAAGACCTAATAACAAGCTTGAGAATTCAATGTTATTTCTATATCTTTTTAAAAACTTCTTTATCTCTTTATATGAGTATAACGTATCTTTTTCATTTCGACCTTGATGGAGTATTTGAATTATCTTATTTGAAGCTTCTATAATTCCTATCATTTTTACGGAAGTGTTGTTAGCTGAATTCAACTCACAAATGCAACTTTTGAGTTAAACAATAATTTTTCCATTTGCAATATAGGAGTTTCATAATCATACCCACCGCTGTTTTAAGTCTCCCGACTTAAAACCAAAAAATACCTAGGAGTGTCGCTGACACGGTTATTTATCCCGTATTAAACTATTTTACGTAAGTTTTTTTACACCTGCTCTGGGGGGCTTCCCCTTTGGAAGCCGAACCAAATCAAATTTCTTCATGTGCAATAGACCCAATCGAGCTCATCGGTTTGCAGCTATGAGTACTGCGGGATTGAAATACTAAACGTTTTCAATCTGCACGAAACTAAGTCAAACCTTTTTTTTCTGAGGATTAAATTACTCAAATGGGCCGTTAAAATGGATTTAGCGAATGAGTACTGAGAGACTTCCGTTTAGAGCAAAACCCGCATTACTCATAGGTACTGTTAGTAACAGATTATATACTATTTCCTTATTTGTACGGACAAAAACCGTACGTAATATTTCTAGGTACGGTTTTTATCCGTACATTGATATTATTAACTAAAAGAAATAATCATGGAAGCAACTATAGAAAGTAAGGGTAAGACTCGATTCGATACGAGATTACCTATTGAGCAAAAAGAATTGTTTGAACGAGCTGCTACATTGTCAGGATATAAAAGTTTGTCAGAATTTATTTTAAGCACTGTACAACAAAGAGCAAAACAAATAATAAAGGAAAATGAATTAATTATTGCGTCAGAAAGGGATAGTGAAATTTTCTTCGATTCGCTTGTTAATCCTAAGGCACCTAATGATGCGTTATTGAATGCGGCTAAGAAGTATAATGAGACACGTAAGTAAATGGAGCTTCAAACAGAAAATTTAAAATCCTCTCATCACAGGGAGGATTTTTCTTGTGGTAAAGAACCACTAAATAATTATATAAAGCGTCAAGTAAGTCAAGACATTCAAAGAAAATTAGCTGTTTGTTTTGTCATAATCGAAACGGAAGATAAACTTGAGAAGGTAAAAGGCTATTACACTCTTTCAAGCGAAGGAATACCTCGAGACACAATTCCTGAAAAATTCCAAAAAAAATTCCCGAAATCATACGAATCAATACCTTCTACGTTACTTGGAAGATTAGCACGAGATAAAAATGTTAATGGGACTAGAGTTGGGGAGTTTTTATTAATCGACGCGCTTTACAAATGCCATGTTTCGGCAAAAAGTATCGCATCCTTTGCAGTCGTGGTTGACCCAATCGACGATGAGGCTAAATCATTTTATGAGAAATATGGGTTTACTCTACTTCCAGACAGTGAGAGAATGTTCATTTCCATGAAAACCGTTGACCAACTTTTTCAATAATAACCTACTGTGTTCTAATAGTTACTAACCTTGGATCAGGTCAGAAACCTTCCCAATTAATGGGGGTATCAAGTGTTCTTTGATACACTTAAAACAGCCATAGATTCATCATGTCCACTCCCATCACAGATGCCTTCACAAAAACCTTAAGGCAAAAAAAATCCCTCCGAGGATTGCTCCAGGGAGGGTTACATATTTCTTAGACTTCGTTCTTATTGAACAGAGTTCCGTTGGTCTTTCACTTCCGCTTTTGTTTTCAAGGCATTAAAGCTTTCGAATTCCAATCGGTTGGTAATAGCAGTAGCAACTACCTGTTGATCTGCTGTGTAGTTTTCTTTTGGTTCAGCCATAGCCTTCCGGTTCAGCTTGAGCATATAAACTCCGGCAATTCCTGCAACTGGAGTAGAAACTCCACCAACTTCCAGTGTAAACACTTCACCAATAACCGCCGCTTCATTTGCTCCTCCACCAGGAATACTAGTAGACAATAAGTTTAGGTTACTTGTTTTTTGAACTTCTTTACCAAGTTTAGTTGCAGCAGCGCTTAAGTCAGCAACACCTGCTAATTCAGCTTTAATGAACTCTGCTTTCTTTTCAGTACGAACAGCAACCTCAACACGAGATTTCACATCCATAAAGGCAGGTACACCTTCTTCTTTAATTTCAGTAAGAAGACTCACGATAAATTTTTCCTCCAATTCAATTGGCTCAGAAACTGCACCAATTTCAGCAGCCATTGCCCAGTTGATAATAGGTCTTGCATTTGGAATTCCAGATACAAAACGATCTCCTGTTTTAATGTTTTCTGCTTTTCTTAAAGAATATCCCTTTTCAGCGATCCCAGCATCAAATGCATCTGGAGTGCTGTATTGGATAGAAAATTCAGATGCCGCATCGTAAGCTGCATCGTATGTTTTCTTGCTTGGCTTAATTGCGTTTTCAACAACGGCCAGTTCAAAAGAGTTCGCTGTACGCTTATCCGTAATCTCAATAAGGTGAATTCCGAATTGTGTTTCAACGATAGGCATAGCCCCTTTTCTGTTCTTAAAACAAGCATCGTTAAACTCAGCAACCATAGCTCCTTGTCCAAACCAACCTAAATCTCCACCCTTAGCACCAGAACCAGTGTCTTCGGATTTCTCTTTGGCTAATTCAGCAAAGTTGTTGTTGCGCTTAATCTCTTTTTTCAGTGCTTCTGCTCTTTTCTTAACCGACTTCATGGATTCACCATCCTTAGCCTTAAGCAAAATGTGACGAGCGTTCACTTCATCGATTCCCTCGATACCATAAACCTTCGCCAATTTAAAAGCGTTGTTCTGCTCGTAAGGTCCAACTACTGTTCCAACCTTAGCATCTGCAAAAACAACATCCAAAATTGCATCAGACCCTATTTTATACGATTGTGTTGCAAACGTTTTCGATTCAGAATTCCGAATTACAAAAGAAGTATCGTTAGCCGTTTTCAAAAAGTCAGGCTTAATGTTCGCCAAACGACCCTTTTGATCTGCTTTATCTTCTGCAGAAGGAACAACATCGAACAATACATAATCCACACTACGAGAAGCTACTTGATTGTATTCTTCCTCGTTTTTATGTGCATTATAATATGCTTTAAGGTCTGCATCCGTAATTTCAACAGAGGCATCTGGCACCTCGTTAAAACGCTTCAACACAAAGTCGAAATCAACCCGAGAGTTGGTTACAAAATGACGATCCTCAGCATCGATACTGTTAACCGTAATTCCCTTTTTAAGCAAGTTCAAGTACTTCGTGTACAAACGAGCGTTCAAAATAGAACGACGCTGGTTCTTTAAGTACAATGGGTAGTTTGCCTGAAGAGCCAAGAAATAGTTCCGCACCACTTGAGGGTCGAACTGTCCTGTTTCTTGGTTTTTGAAGTTCGGGTTGGAAATGAATTCAGGAAGAATATTAGAACCAAAACGGATGTCGTTGTACTCCTCAGGAGTTACATCCAATCCTAATTCAGTAATTTCAGCTCCCATCACCTTGTTTTTCACAAGATCATTCCAAACCTGAGCCCGCACCTGATCGCGGTCTGCTTCCGTAAGGCGTTGGCCCGTACTACGCAATCCCTCTACCAGGTCGTTCACCAAGTATTCATACTCTACACCAGATACTGGTTCACCGTGGATCTCTCCTACAATGTATTCTGGTCTCCCTTGTCTGTTGGAGAATAAATCCCCCATGATAAAGGCTACCATAGCCAGACCTATAATAAAAATCAGTAATCCTGACTTTTCTCTAATTTTTCCAATCGCTGCCATCTCTAATCTATATACAACCTTAAGCGTGCGAATATAAAACCGATTTCCCGATAAAAAAACTATTTAACCAAAAAGGAAAAAATGGTTTGATTACTGGAAAACTTCGACTAGTTCTACACGCGTATTTGATACTTCTGTAACTTGGATATTCCAATTTCCCAGAGCTATTTCCGCATCTTTATTGGGAATATCCCCGATGATGTAAATAAGCATTCCTGCCAAGGTTTCGTAGCCCTCATTTTCGGGAAAATCGAAGCCATAATGTTGATTCAAGTACTGAATTTCGTGGCGACCAGAAAAAACATAATGGTTTTCCCCTTTTTCCTCTTCCACATATCCTTCATCATCGTATTCGTCCTCAATTTCGCCTACAATTTCTTCTACAATATCCTCCAAGGTAACCACCCCTGATGTACCGCCAAATTCGTCTACTACCACTGCTATGCTCTTCCTCAGGCTCGTAAACAACTTGAGCACTTCTGGAGCATTCATGGCCTCCGGAATTACCGATATTGGGAGGAGAATACTTTTGATGGTTTTGGGGTGTTTAAAAAGTTCATAACTGTGAACGTAGCCAATAATATGATCAATATCACCTCTAAAAACCAAGATTTTAGAATACCCTGTATCAATAAATCGCGCTCGCAATTCGGCAATGCTTGCCATCTCCGAAACCCCTTCAATATCGGTCCGAGGAATCATGCAATCGCGCACTTTAACTTCCTCAAAATTTAGGGCATTCTGGAATATCTGAATTTCGTGATCCACTTCTTCCGATCCCTTGGAACTATTCATTATTTCCTGGACAAAGTGGTCTAAATCTGTTTTCCCAAAGACAGGACCATCAGAAAAGCTCCCTTTTTTGTGCCGTTTACCTCCAAGAAGCCCTAAAAAGACCTCCGAAATAAAAACAGTGATGGTATTGGGGATGTATAAAATAATGTAAACCACCAACAAAGGAAAAGCCAAATAGGACATTAATTTGTTGGGGTTCAGGCGGAACAAACTTTTGGGCAGATACTCCCCAACAAAAAGAACCAATAAGGTAGAAATTACGGTTTCTAGGAGTAATTCAAATCCAGGTGATAAAGACAAACCCACTGCCTCCACACCAGAAGTAATTACTATACCCATTAGGATACCATAAATTACAAGAGCCACATTGTTTCCAATAAGCATGGAGCCGATAAAGTAGTTCGGCTTTTTAAGGAAATAGGAGAGGATTTTTGCGGGAAATTTATTTTGACTTAGGTCAACTTCAACTTTTAGCTTGTTGAGCGAAATAAAAGCTATTTCACACCCCGAAAAAAATGCAGAAAACAGCAATGATGCGAAAATCCAAATTCCGATAAAATAACTGGGGTCACTATCCATTCGTTCTACAAAGGTCTTTTTTGGGTTGGGTACTACGTGTAAATTTGAGAAAAAATATCATTCAATGCTATCCTTTATCTCAAATTCTCCGGAAACTTCTTTTAATATGTAGGCAGAAAAATCCTCATTTGCCTTTAGGCCTATGCCGTAGACTACTCCATCAGGGGTTTCAATTTTCACCTTCCCGGGTGCATATACTTTTTGGCTATCTCTGTACCAAATAAGCAAATTGGTGTACAAAGTATCTCCAGATTCGTTCCCCAGCATTACGTCTCCAAAGGTATCGAGCTGGCCTTTTTCTTCAAAAAAGTTGGCCGAATCTCCTTCCAAATAACTGGTTTCCACTCCTGAACTATCGAAAAACCAAGCTTTTAGGCCATTTTTCACTTTAATGAGAGAAGTGTCTTTGATGTAGTTTTCCATAATTCCGGACTCCAAGCGCAAAGCTTGCTTCCCGTTTTTGGAATACAAGATGGTTCCGTTGTGGGTAACTTGGGCTGGAAGCAAAGTAGCTTTAGCTTCTACCTCTTCCAACTTTGGAGCACAGGAACAAAAAAGCATCGAGACCACGGTCCCGATGCTTAATATGATATTCAGTTTATTCGGGTTCATTAGAACTTACGAACTTTGGTTTTTTCGTTAATCCAACAACCAACTTCAATTTCAGCTTTGTCAATATATCCATATTGGAAAACCAATTTTTTGTCTGGGAAACGAGATTTCACTGCTCCAATTCTGTTGTTTGCCAAAGCGGCAACACTGCTATCTACTGATTTTGCACGCAAGAAATAATCCTCAGCTAACCAGTAAACAGACCGTTTTTCTAAATCATTTTCTCCACAAGCATTACTACTTGCAGAAATTGCGTTACCAATAATAAGGTAGGCATTTCCATTGTTCGGATTTGAAGATAATACCGAACGAGCCATGGAAGCCGCAGCTGAATTCTGACCATTTGCTTGGTAAGCATCAGCCAAACCTAAGCGGTACTGCTCCAAGTTGGAACAATCTGGACACAATTCCAAAGCTTGTTTGTAGAAGGTAATGGCAGAACCAAACTTCCCATTCAAACGCATCATTCTACCCAATCCAAAAGCGGACTCGTGCGATGGTTGTAATTCGTTCAGTTTTACAATCACTTTTTCGTACAAAGGATCTTCCTCGCACTGACGGGCACCCATTACTTTGGATGCCATTTTTAACATCTTAACGTTGGACGGGTCCGCATTAAACTTTTCTGTTAGGATAGGAATAATGTCTGCACACTCAGCAACGGTGATAAATGCTTTATCCACGGTGGATTGTGCTTCTTCGTAATACTTTGTGCTCTTGCTTTCTGCTTTTTCCAGATTATGGGTGATGTATTCAGACACACGTACATACTCTTCCAACAAATCAGACTTAGTAGCTAAGTCCTTACGGTACGTGTAATACAAGGCGGTGTAGTATCCACCAAGGGCACCTGCTTCGCTCTCTTCTCCATCAATTTCCAACGATTCTTTAAGTACAGCCAAAGCCAATTCAGGATTATCGCTTTTGTACCGCAACATGTCTCCACCTTTACGAGCAAGCACATATCCTTTCTGTCCAAAATGGATAATCCGTTGATCGTACACGGCCAACATAAGCTCAACCAACTCCGCCTTTTTAGCCTCGTCTTTTTCCGCTTTGATTTTGTCTTTGTAAAATTTTACTCCGTCAGTCCAAATAGTTTTGGCTGCTTTAGGGCAAATTTCACATGCTTTTTGCCAAGGGCCAAAAGCATCTGCGTAATTTTTCTGATCGCGGAATTCCCGGTATAAGCTAATGTTCTTCTTACACTCATCGGGGTCTGCACCATACTTGTCTTGAGCCATTCCTAGTTGAGCCAACATGGTAAACCCTAGGATAAAAAATACGCCTCTCTTAATCATCTTTCTAATTATATTTTCGTTTCACAAACCATTGATCCAAGCGGGTAGGTCTTAGTGTAAGTCCAATAAATCCTTGCACACTGGTTTCTTTTAATAATTGATTGTTGGTTGTTCCAAACTCCCGGTAATTTACTCCTATAACAAACATGGAGGTAGAGTTCGACTTCTTCAACGGAATAAGCATAGCAAAGCCTGTGCCAAACTCCGTTAATTCTTCTCCATTCAGGATTAATCCACTGTTTCCGGAGTACATATTAACGGTGTACCGGATTGATTTGAAGAAGCTAGTAAAGGTGTTAAACCGGGCTATAGCCTGGTAACTTGCTGATAGTGATTTCCGGTTGGCGGAAGACCAATTTTCTGTTCCGTTGGAACCACGGGCTTGTAAATCTGCGGTAAACAACCAGTGTTCATTGGGTGC
>JBLHJD010000043.1:0-15952 GCA_047618705.1 Luteibaculaceae bacterium | reverse complement strand
ATTGTGTCCACGACATTTTTTATTAGCCAATATTGCTTATTAATATTATCACAATCCAATGGCGATATTAGCCCATTCAGAACAATTACCGTTAGTCCATTGTCCTCTGAGTAAGCGTAATACGGATCTTTCCCTGTAATTTCTTTAAACCACTCCACGTTCCCATTCCGAATATCATGGTTTCCATAAGTCAGGTGATTTCCAGGTTTGGAAAGATTAAACAGATCCGAAATAGACTGGATGGTACTGGATTTCAGACTGGTTTCACCGCAAATATCTCCTCCCAGCCAAATATGTTTATACGCAGAAAAATTCGCCATTTCCAATCGAACATCCGTTTGATCTGAATTTTGAACTCCTTTATTGGGATGGCCAATAAATAAATATTTTAAGGTATCATTTTGCCCGTAGGAAAAAGTGCAGGTCGATACAAAAAGAGCAATGAGTATTTTATTTAGCATAGTGGTAAGCATACCTGCAATTTATTAAATAAAAAAAAGGAGAGCCTAAGCTCTCCTTTTTTTCTTTGGGACTATCGGCGAATTAACTTCACCAATTTCCTTTCTCCTCCAGACTCAAGGCTTAGAATGTAAACCCCAGCTTTCGCCATAGACCCAATTGTAAATTTATTATTGGATTGAATATTCCCTGCCTCAATTACCTTCCCTTGGATATCCATTAACGAGTATGTCACTTCGGATATTCCATTCAAATCTATGAACACTTCACCGTCCGATGGGTTTGGATACACATCAATACCTTCTAAATAGAAGCTTTCGCTAACAGCTGAAGGCAAAGTACCGGAACAGACTGAGGTGTCTCTACATTCTCCAACTGTAATTTCCACTGCTACATTTCTAGAATCATCCGCTCTAATAAATGGTTCGGTTTCTCCTACAATAGGTGCGAAGTTGTTGTCGCAATCCAACCATTGGAAAGTACCAACTGGAGATACGGCTCTAAATTCGAATTCATCTCGAACAATTTCAGTATCAATTTCAAAGACTTCAATAACCGTTTCAATGGTGGAATAACATGCCCTACCATCTTGGATTACTTGACTTGTGTACGCAATTTTGTTGTTAATCTCTGAAATTACAGTTCCATCAGGGAAAGTATAATCTCCGCCTTTACAAATTGTTACTGATTGTTGTACAAAATCAGGGCTATCTACATCCACATTGGTAATAATGATACTGTCACATCCTGTAAGCTGAGAGCTTAACACGGTTACAAAGGTTTCATTCTCCTGAACATTTACCACGATGGTCCCATCTGGCAACTCCACATCTTCTCCTTTACACACCAGAACGGATTCTTCCTGCTCCTCAACTTCCATTGGAACCACGGTTGTTTCTACAATGCTGTCACAACCTGCTTGAGTAGTAAGGTTACTCACGTAAACAAAGGTTGTTGCTACATTGTGCACTACCGTTCCATCAGGTAATTCCACTGTACCACCAGAACAAACCTCCATCGCTTTTTCCTCAAAGTATATTGGCAATACATTTACCAGTAACTCTACGGTGCTATCACACCCGAATTCTAAAGTTTGAAAATTGCTAAGGAAGGATTCTGTTTCCAATACATTTTCAACCACGCTTCCATCTGGGAGGGTTACATCTTCTCCGTAACAAATGGTTCTTTCTTCCTGAGAAAAATAGCTTGGATTTACATCAATACGCGTATTTATTGTGCTGTCACATCCCAAAACCCGCGTAACCAAATTACTGGTGTGAATTGTTGGTCCGGTAATGTTATCCTGAACATACCCATCTGGGAAAGTGAAACTTCCACCCGAACAAATCACATAATTTTCCTCCAAATCGTAGTTCGGTGTTACGTTTACGTAGGTAATAAAAATGGAGTCACAATTAAACTGCTTCGAAATTAGGTTGCTTGCATAGCTGAAAGAGGATTCGATATTACCTATCACTTTTCCATCTCTGAACGTGTGTCCCCATCCTTGACAAATATCCACCGTATCTAACGCTAAGTAAACTGGGTTAATTTCAATGTTGGTTACAATAATGCTATCACAAGCGCCTGAGCTTGTCAACAAATTACTCGTGTAACTTACTGGATCACTGATATTACTTAGCACAGACCCATCAGGGAACGTAAAATCGCCTCCTGGACAAATAGCCGCTGTTTCTGTTGTGGCGTAAATTGGATTTACATCCACTGTATAAATTACAATACTATCGCAACCCGATCCGGTTACAAGATTGCTTGTATGTACTACCTGTTCTGTGATATCGTCTACCACGGTTCCATCCGGGAAGGTGAAACTTTCTCCAGAACAACGGTTTGCATATTGGGCTAAAATGTACACCGGAAGAATATCAATTGTTGATACTATAATACTATCACACCCTCCTCCAGAGGTAAGCAAGTTGCTAACGCGTACCAACTGGGCTGTAATGTCATCTACCACTGTTCCGTCAGGGAAAGTGTACGATTCTCCAGAGCAAATGGCTGAAGATTCTGCTTCAATATAGGTAGGCAAAACATCTACAATGGTAATAATGATACTATCGCAACCGGCTATGGCTGTAAGCAAGTTACTCGTTTGTGTTACCTGGGCTGTAATGTCCGTAACAACCGTTCCATCAGGGAAAGTAAAATCTTCTCCAGAACAAATAGTGGACCCTTCATTTTGGAGAAAAACTGGGTTTACATCTACCGTTGTTATAATGACACTGTCGCAACCAGCAGCTGCAGTTACCAGGTTACTTGTTTGTACTACCTGGGCAGTAACGTCTGTTACAACTGTCCCATCTGGGAAAGTATAATCCGATCCCGAACAAATACTAATAGATTCGTTGTGTAAGAATACTGGGTTTACATCTACCGTAGTTACAATGATACTATCACATCCGGCAATGGCTGTTACAAGGTTACTTGTTTGAACTACTTGCGCCGCAATGTTGGTTACCACTGTTCCATCTGGGAAAGTGTAATTTGCTCCAGAACAAACAGAAGCCGATTGAGCAAAACTATAGGTTGGGAGCACATTTACTGTGGTAACAATAATACTATCACAACCTGTAGCTGCAGTTAACAAACTACTGGTATGTACCATTTGTGTAAGAACCTCAGTTACAACGGTCCCATCTGGGAAGGTGTAGTCCTCACCAAAACAAATGCTAGCCGATTCGGTTTGTAAATAAACTGCGTTTATATCAATGGTTGAAATAATAATGCTGTCGCAACCGGTAATGGCAGTAGCCAAATTACTGGTATGGATTACCTGGGCAGTAACATCTGTTACAACTGTCCCATCTGGGAAGGTATAATCCGCTCCCGAACAAATACTAATGGATTCGTTGTGTAAGAATACTGGGTTAACATCTACTGTAGTTACAATGATACTATCACATCCGGCAATGGCTGTTACAAGGTTACTTGTTTGAACTACTTGCGCCGCAATGTCGGTTACCACCGTTCCATCTGGGAAAGTGTAATCTTCTCCAGAACAAACAGATGCCGATTGAGCAAAGCTATAGGTTGGGAGTACATTTACTGTGGTAACAATAATGCTATCACAATTGGTGGCTGCAGTTAACAAATTACTTGTGTGCACTGTTTGTGCAAGAATCGCTGTTACAACGGTTCCATCTGGGAAGGTGAAGTCCTCACCAAAACAAATGCTAGCCGATTCGGTTTGTAAATAAACTGCGTTTACATCAATGGTTGAAATAATAATGCTGTCGCAACCCGTAATGGCAGCAACCAAATTACTGGTATGGGTTACCTGGAATGTAACGTCTGTTACCACCGTTCCATCGGGGAAGGTATAATCCGATCCCGAACAAATACTAATGGATTCGTTTTGAAGGTACACTGGATTGACATCTACGGTGGTAATAATGATACTATCGCACGTAGTGGCAGCGGTTAATAAATTACTAGTGTGTACAACCTGGGAGGTAATATCATTAATTACAGTTCCATCCGGAAATGTAAAGCTGTCACCGGCACAAATAGTGGCACTTTCATTTTGAAGGTACACTGGATTGACATCTACGGTGGTAATAATGATACTATCGCACGTAGTGGCAGCGGTTAATAAATTACTAGTGTGTACAACCTGGGAGGTAATATTATTAATTACCGTTCCATCCGGGAATGTAAAGCTGTCACCGGCACAAATAGTGGCACTTTCATTTTGAAGGTAAACAGGATTAACATCTATGGTAGTTACAATGATGCTATCGCACCCAAAGTCGGTAAGTAAGTTACTATTATGCACTACTTGTGCCGTTATATTTGAAACGGTGGTTCCATCTGGAAAAGTAAAATCATCTCCAGAACAAATCATTTGGGATTCGTTGGACATGTACACCGTGTTTACATCAATGGTAGAAACAATTACACTGTCACAACCGGCTGCGCTGATTAAATTTGACGTATGAATTGTTTGGGATAAAATATTTAATAGTATGGTTCCATCTGGGGCAGTATAACTACTACCAAAACACACAATTACATTTTCTGTGGCACTAAATTCAGGAGAAACCGTAACGGAGGCTGTTCCGCAAGATCCTGGGGTAGCACAACCACCCTCTCCACGGATATAATATATTTCATCTGCTAAAGGCGCTATGGCAAAACTATCTGTTGCTGTGCTCCCAATGCTGGCTCCACCACAGGAGCCCGTATACACTTCCCAAGAGGTGGCTTCACCTAAATCTCCGGTAATGCTTAAACTGGTGGTTTCAGCTCCACACAAACCTGCGTTGTTCGCAACTACGGTAGGCACATCTGGTTCGTCGCACAAGATGGTAAAAGAGCACGGAAAAGGATTTTGAGTGTAGGGTGTTGAACCGACAGCTACTTCCCAATTATT
The DNA here is from genome assembly GCA_047618705.1 of Luteibaculaceae bacterium. Classification (GTDB taxonomy): domain Bacteria; phylum Bacteroidota; class Bacteroidia; order Flavobacteriales_D; family Luteibaculaceae; genus JBLHJD01. Next base: position 11,100 of record JBLHJD010000043.1, on the reverse strand, counting down.
AATGTCTGATAAAGCCAAGCGCACATCGGTAACCGTTGCGGAAACCAAGGAGCAATCGAATCTAAAATTTCTTTTTTCTGCCAACAGCGGGCCATATAACCAAACAGCATTAACTCCATTTGTAAGTTGGTCTGGTAAATTTGAGCTAGCACTATTAATAGCAGCTAAATCCCAATTTAAACCTGCGGTTAAGACGTCAGAATTCCAATGAACACCAGAAATAAAGACTGGAGCAAGCTCGGGTCCTTGATACATAAAAAGTTGATCTCCATCGTCGGGATTAAGCCCCGAATTATCGGTTAATTCAATAGCCCCAGAAACACTTCCAACGGAAGCTACAGGAGTAATTGGAGTCCCTGACGCAGTAGTTTGGATGTGGACCAATGTTCCTCTTGTAAAGGAGGAGGTGGCAACCCAGACTAACCCGGTGGAATCGTCATTGGCGATAAAAAAGGCACTACCAACATCGTTCCAACCTTGGTCTGTAATTTTAATTACGGTACCAACATCCACGTCCTTTAAAAGGATAAAGGAAATATCATCATCGCCATCGGAATTGATTGCAACAAATGCTGCATCACCTGCACTTAGGGAGGTTTGACTTACCGCATTGAAGCTAAATAATGAAAACACTAAGGCCAAGCCGAAGTTGAATAGAGGGAGAGAAAGAAAACGTGCCATTTTTTTGGGGTTTTTTACCTTCAAATAGTATCCCCGACATCGTTTCAATTGAGGTAGGCGATACCACCCGAATGGATGGATTTATACTTTTTGTCTACCCCTAATTTCGGGAATTGCCTCTCCCCTATGCTTTCATTTATTTCGATATGCCACTAGAAAGCGATAAGCTGCATAAATCATTGGACAAGGTGTAAAAAACAGACAAAATAACCCATACAACCCTTACTGGGCAATAATTATGCAATAATATCGGATAAACGGGAGCCTGCATAAGATGAGCTTAAATAAATGCAGGATTCTTGGTTGTTGGCACAAAATGCAAAACCCACTTTTGGTATACCTCAGTATTAATTGCCCTAGTAAAAACCAGCGATAAAGCGCGTCTATTTTTTTGCTCTTGAGAAATAATTGGCTACATCTATTTCCAAGTCAATCTTGTTAAACCACTCTGCAAAAGCGTTAAATAAGGTCTCATTTTCCTCATACCAGACACCAAACGCCTCCTCGTTCCCTTTCATGAGCAACCAAAAACCATAGGGTTCCATAAAACCATTTACGCTAATTTCCCTTTGAAAATCAAACAGGACGTTGGTATAGGTAGAGTCATTTCCTTTTTCAAACCAATTCGCCAAAAAAAGGGAACGGATATCGTGGATATCTCTGATAGTAATATTATTGTTTTCCCTGTCCAACAAGCTTATTGTAGCACTCAATACCATGTTAATGCCATAGGTCATGGAAAAAGGAAATATTTCCAAATCATCTTTGGTTAATTCAAATCGATTGGAGAAATTGACCGACACCGAGTCTGGGAAAAGTTGAATTGCCTTGGAATATGATTTGAACAAAATTTCACTCATTTCCACTGTGCGCTTTGTGTTGCGCTCCAAGTTCATGAAAATCTCACCATACAAAACCGACCAAATAAGTTCATCTGAAAAGGAAAAGGTCCTACCCAACCAAAAATAGTTGGAAGCAAAATTAGGCTCTACGGAAATTCCTTTTTCCCAATAGGAAATTGCTTTATCATAATTCTCGCGGTAATATTCCACAATTCCAGGCTCCAAATACAATTTACCTGATTGCGGAAAAACAGCTTGTCCTTTTACATAGCTTAATATGGCCTTATCGGGCATGCCAATTAAATCATAAGCATTCCCCAATAATTGAAAATGAACATCAACCGCTTCAGGGTCCACAATGATTTTCTCTAAAATTTTAATGGCCTTCTTGTATTTCTTTTGACTGTATAAGGCATAGGCGATTTCATAATCGTAATGGATACTTTCCGGATCCAGTTTCCTGGCCTTTTTCAACATTTTTATGGAGGTATTGTAATCCCCTTCATCCATAATCTGCACTGCCTCTATTCCCATTTTCTGGGCTTTTTCTTTTTTGGTTTGGCTCAAAGCAGAAAAACCTACCAACATCATTAACAAAAAATATGATCTAACAACCAATGTCATCTTCATAATCCATCATTTTATCGGATTAAAGTAAAAAAAATGGAGGAACCAACCTTTTTCCGAACTCCAGAATCTGTTAACCCCATTTGTGCGTTTTCCAATTGTTTTAAGCAATTCAAAATCTCCTCTTATAAATTACCACAACTCCTGATTTTCATGAATCCTTTCGGTTATTAGACCTACTTGGTCGGAAATCAGTAGACATCCCATGAATTAGGGCATACCTTTTTATTAAGAAAACAAGAATTGTTTATTCCCCTCTAACTTTAAATCATGGTTCACCAAGGTAAAACACTCATTCAAAAAGTATTGACTTTTCTATTGGACAACAATGGGCTTGACTTCCGGGATTATTCTGAAAATTTTTTGGATAAACAAATAGTCAATTGGATGAGTGCGAACAGCATAACTACTGAAAAAGAAGGCCTAGTTCATCTACGTACTTCGGAAAAAAATGTTCAAGAATTGGTGAATTTACTCTTGATAGGCGTGACCAGATTATTTCGGTCACCTGCGTTTTTCCTATCCTTCCGGAAAAACATAATTCCAACCTTAAAAACCTTACCAACAATAAAAATATGGTGTGCAGGGTGTTCTACTGGCGAGGAAGTATACTCGCTGGCTATCCTTTTAAAAGAAGAGGGGTTACTCGATAAATGTCAGATTTATTGTACGGATATTAATTCGAAATCCCTAAGTACTGGTCAAACGGGGATATACTCTTACGAAACTATTAAAGCAGGAATTCCCAATTATGTTCTTTCAGGAGGGACTTCTTTTTTTTCGAATTATTATACCAGCCAATACAACTCGGTATTGCTAGAACAGGAGTTGCTTCAAAAAACGACGTGGTTTCAACACAACCTTGTTTCAGATCAAGTATTTAAGGAGGTGGATGTAATAATTTGCCAGAATGTTTTTATTTACTTCAACACCTCTCTTCAGGACAAAGTACTCCACCTTTTTAAACAAAGCTTGTTACCCGGTGGTTTTTTGTGCTTAGGCGAAGTAGAGTCAATTCGATTATTACCAACTAATACGCATTTTTCTCCCGCTGACCGAAGAAATAGTGTTCACCAACTGAATATCAATAATTCAGTAATAATTTGTGGTACTTTCAAGCAAGGTCCCGAATAACAATCATTGATTTACCGTGCTCCAAACATCCATTAAAGGGGAAGGAGTAAAAAAAACTAATAATAATATCATGAGAATTCTCGCCTTTATTTCAGCAATAACCTTGAGTGTAAACTCATTATTGGTTTCCGCTCAAAGTCAAAATGATGAGGACCGATTTACCATGCATGGATATATGGACATTGTATTCCTGGCAGCCAACAGTAAACCATTGGACCGGGATATTGCATTCCTGAGCATGTACCGGACCAACATCATGCCACAATATGTTATTTCATCCAAATTTAAAGCCACCATTTTATTGGAAGGCGCTGATTTATTTAGACTGGATGAGGCCTCTGACTCAGATAAACCAGGTATTGTGGAATGGGCCTATTTAACGTACAACCACAATTCCCATTTTAATTTAAAGGTGGGGACCTTTGCTGTTCCTTTTGGAATCTATAACGAACGTTTTTATGCCTCTCCTACTCAACTTACTTCCTTTTTACCCAGTTCACTTTATTTTAAACACAATTTCAAAGATGAATCAGGAAATAATTTCAGCACTTTTCTTTTCCCTAGAAGTCCATCTGGATTAATGATTTTCGGGAAACTAGCCAATTCCGGGAAGCATTATTTAAGCTATCAAACTTATTATGGAAATGAATCTCCAGGGGGTAGTCTCATTGGTTTGAACAAATATGTTGGTGGGAGAATTCGATATGAAAATGCCAATGATAAAATAAGAATTGGTTCGTCCTATAATGCGTATCTCGATGCCAACAAATTGGTTAATAGCGCCCTGGGATTTGATGTTGAATTGAACTTTAATAACTTCCAGTTATCTACTGAATATATTGCTGCAAAAATTGGAAAAAGGGACTCTTTATCTGCCAATTTACCCGGTGAATTTTACCAAAGTAGGGGTGGGTACTTTCAGCTAGGGTATACCATAAAGGAAACAGTGACACCTTATTTCAGATATGACCTTTTTGATCATAGCACGCAATTCAATGATGACCAGCAAACCACTCTGGTTTCTGGTGTTAACATTGCCTTTCATCCGCAAGTAATTTTTAAAGTGGAAGCCTATTTAAGTAGGTTTCAGGACGTTGGGAAGGACAAATCAAATATCTTAATTTCCACCTTATCAATCGCATTCTAAGATGAAGCCTACACCTACATATAGACCCTATTCGACTGGTTTAACCGGATTATTAATCATGTGTTTTTTGACGCTCCACAATTTTTGTAGCGCACAAATTGCGGTAATTGTTAATCCCGAAAACCCCGTTTCCGAAATTTCTGTTAATCAGTTAAGAGCCATTTTTATGGGAAAACAGGTTTATTTTGATCAAGGTAATGACTTAATAAAACTGTGTGATTTTGAGACGGATCTGAATGATTTCTGTGAAAAACTATATGGGTTTTCCAGTAAAACGATGAACAAACATTGGTTTCAATTAATTTTCTCCGGTACCAGTGCAAATGTTCCCAAAAAATTGAATTCACCCGATGAGTTAATCCAGTATATCAGTAAAAACAAATCGGCAATTGGATACATTGATCTGAAAAAAATTCCGGAAGGGCTTGAAGGATACAAAATTATTTCTCTGGATGGAAAACTACCTACTTCCAGTGGATACTTCCTCAGTTTTATTGAGTCTATTTCATCCCTATCTACTTTAACATACGCAATTAATTCCAAGTAATTATGGCAACCAGACTTCCCATTGCATCGAAGTTTATTGGGGGGTTTGTCCTTATCCTCCTCGGAATTTCATCTTTTCTGTATTTCTTTTTTCCGGACAACATCAAAAGAACATTACTGGAGAAAGAAATGATCAATGCTGAAGTTTTAATTGATGTAGTTTCAGTTGGCGCAAGTTTAGGCTTGGCAACAGCAGACTTTGAAGCCTTGAGTTTAACCATAAAGATTGCCAAGGAATTTCCCAATGCAAAATATATTTTATTGAGTGATAATTCGGGGAATACCATCGCGGAATACAACCCTGAAAAACTAAGCTTTCCGGAAGCCCTAAAAATGGAGGAAAACGGATCACTTATTGAAAAGGACTACATCACAATAAAAGCACCGTTAAATTATGAAGAGGAATTATTTGGATCATTAATCCTGCACTACTCCTTGGAGGAAACCAATTTGACTTTAAAGTACTACCAAAAATTAATTCTTCGTCTCTCCTTTCTAATTCTATTAATTGGGGCTACCCTTTCTGTTGGTTTTTCCAAAATTGCAACCAATTCCATTAAGAAATTAATTGCAGCGTCTAACCGGGTTACTAAGGGTGACTTAAATTCAGATGTACATATTTCCTCCCGCGATGAATTTGGGGTTCTGGGAAATGCATTCAACTTTATGCTAAAAAGCCTCCGAGAAAACAGACACATTGAAGCAAAAAACATTGAGCTAGAAGAACAATCCACAAAACTAAAGGAACAACAATACGAATTGGAAATATCCAATGAAGAATTGACAAATCAAAGGGAAAAAGTGGCTCAAAAAAACATGTTACTTGAGAAATCTTCAGCCCACTTAATTGAAAAAGCCAAGCAACTTGAAATTAGCAACAACTTCAAAAGTGAGTTTTTGGCAAACATGAGTCACGAACTAAGATCTCCACTCAACAGCATGCTAATTTTAGCCAATGATTTGGTTGAAAATGAAGCGATGAACCTAAACCAGGATCAAATCGATAGCGCTAAAATAATATATGATGGAGGAAAAGAGCTTCTTACCTTAATCAATGACATTCTTGACTTAAGTAAAATTGAATCTGGAAAAATTGAATTGTACTTAGAAACGATACCGGTAAGGGAATTTGCTCAGTTGGCAATAAAGAAGTTTGAGCACATGGCTATTTCCAAGGGCGTAACCTTGGAGATTAGTGTGGATAAGGACATGCCACAAAAAATAAAATCGGACGGACAGCGGCTCAAACAAATCATTAACAATTTATTAAGTAACGCTATAAAATTTACTGAAAAAGGAGAAATAGTCGTAAAAATTAGCGCTGCAGGTGAACGGCATTTTTCCATTGAGGTAAAAGATACCGGGATAGGAATTCCTGAAAACAAGCTGGGCATGATATTTAATGCATTTACTCAGGCTGATGGTGGAACAACTAGGCGATATGGTGGAACGGGCTTAGGATTAGCTATAACCAGTCAATTATGCCGTTTACTTTCAGGAACCATTGAGGTAAAGAGTACGGAGGGGTTAGGCTCCACTTTTATTGTGAAATTACCCTTGGTAAATCAGCATATTTTGGCAAATGAGCCCCAAGCAGAAGGGGTATTTCCACAAAAAATAGAACCGAAAGCTAAACTCAACAATAAGCTCATACTAATTATTGAGGATGATCACCGTTTTATTACCGTATTAACGCGTGAGGTGATTAAAATGGGCTTTGAAGTTATTTCAACGAACCAAGGTAAAGAAGGACTCAAACTTGCCAAAACCCACCTTCCTGGGGCCATTGTTTTGGACATTGGCTTGCCTGACATATCCGGTTTAGCTGTACTGAAAAGTTTAAAATCAGACCCACTGCTGCAGACCATTCCAGTACACGTAATGTCGGTTAGCGATTCTTCAGCGTTCGAATCGCTAGATGTAGTCCAATTTATTACCAAACCAATTGAAAAGGACACACTTAAAAAGGCTTTTGAAAAAATTGGCAAGCCCGGTAAGGACACTAATATTCAGGTCTTGTTGGTTGAGGATCACTACCCAACACGTTTAGCATTAAAAAAAGTGTTAAGTCTAGATGGGGCAACCATTTTGGATACGGGAACACTGAAGGGCGCTGAGGAAATAATAAAAAAGGTCCCCAATTTGGATCTCATTGTTTTGGACTTAAAATTGCCCGATGGGAACGGAAAAGAATTGATAGAACAATTACACGCCTATGGTAATCAAAAAAGTCCGCAGATAATTGTTTACACCGGGACAGAACTGGACCAACAAGAAGCAGCAGATATTCAGGCATGGGCTCGGAAATTAATCATAAAAGGCGCTGAATCTGAGAAAAAACTAGTCGCTGAAATAACCTTGTTTCTTCATGCAAATAACACCGATGAATTGCCCGATGAGAAACTAACACTCCAGAGCCAGTATGAAATGTTTGTTGATAAAACGATTCTTATAGTAGATGATGATATGAGGAACCTTTTTGCCCTTTCAAAAATGCTGACCAATAAAGGTATTAAAGTGATAAAGTCCTCTAGTGGTCAAAAAGCCCTTGAGGAAATGGAAGCAAATGAGGCCATTGATTTAGTGCTAATGGATATTATGATGCCAGAAATGGATGGGTATGAGTGCATGCAAAGAATTCGAAAACTTACTTCCAATAATTCCGTGCCCATGATTGCTTTAACAGCCAAAGCAATGGAAGGTGACCGGGAGAAATGTATCCAAGCCGGAGCCAATGATTACATGTCGAAGCCCATTGAAATAAATAGGCTTTTTAATTTAATGAGAGTATGGATTACTTCCTAGATAACATACGACATAACCCCAGCGGTGTTTTACCAAAAATATTGGTGGTGGATGATAAAGTTGCCAATTTGGTAGCGTTAAGAAAGGTTTTGAAAAATGTAAAAGCGGAAGTTTTAGAGTGCATGGATGGAAACTCTGCACTAAAACTAATGCTGGAACACGATATTGCCCTTGCCCTTCTCGACGTTCAGATGCCGGACATGGATGGGTATGAACTTGCTGAAATAATGCGTTCAGACACCAGGACTGCCAACATTCCTATTGTATTTATTTCTGCCATATTCACAAGTAAACTAAATGTTTTCAAGGGATTTGAATTAGGTGCATTTAGTTTTATTACCAAGCCCTTTGAGCCTTTGGAATTGTTAAATAAGGTTGATTTTTTTCTTGAGAAGTACCTCACAACAAAGGCGTATGACAATTCACGGGATAAATTCATGGAGTTGTATAACAACTCTCCAGACATGCTCCTTTCTGTTGATTTTGAAAGCTCCCAAGTTGTAGAGTGTAATACAACTTTGCTAAAAATTACCGGCTATTCAAAGGATGAAATTGTGCACCAATCTATTTTCAACATTTGTGATCAGGCCGTTATTGAGGATGCAAAAAATGCGCTACTTAAAAATGGGGATGACACAAAATCAGTTTCTAAAACTTTCATTATTACAACAAAAGAAGGGCTTGAGATTGATGTTCAATTAAAAGCGGAAGCTGTAAAAATGTTGGACGGAAAAATAGGCAGTTACAATCTTAGTTTGCGGGATATTTCAGAATTAACAAAAACGAAGAACCAACTCCAGAAAACATTATTTGATCTCGAAAATTTCCATGAAGAATTAAAGCGTTTTGTGTATCTAACAAGTCATGATTTGCAAGAACCACTGGTTACTTTGGAAAGTTTTTTGGGCTTATTTAGTGATGCCATTTATCCGAACTTGGATAAAAATGGAAAAACTTATATCCAGTATTGCTTAACTGCAACAGGTAGAATGAAAGAAATGGTTACAGCTCTATTGGACTATTCAAGATTGGGGCAAATACAAAACAACGAAAAGACCGATATTCACTCTTTAGTCCAGGAAGTCAACCGGCATTTGCAAGGCTCCATTTTAAATAAAAAAGCTGAAATTAAAATTGGGAATTTTCCCACCCTCTTCATTAATCCCGGTGAAATAAGTCATCTTTTTCAAAACTTAATCAGTAATGCACTCAAATTTAGTAATCCCGGAGTTCAGCCAGCCATAGAGCTAAACTCAGTATTATATGGCGAGAATTGGGAGTTTTCTGTGCAGGATAATGGTATTGGAATTGCCAAAAATCAAATCGGAAAATTATTTCAAATGTTCAGGCAATTGCACCAACGTGGTGAATATGAAGGAATGGGTATTGGACTATCCATGTGTAAAAAAATAGTGGAAAAGTATAATGGAAAAATCTGGATAGAATCAGAATTGAATGCAGGTACCACCATTTTTTTCACATTACCTAATTCCTTGACCTCAGAACCAGTTTAAATTAATCACTTTTCATCCAACCAGCAATGCTCTGCCTGTTGCGGGTATTGGAGGCTTGAACTTCATGTTCCATTTCATCGCTTCTGAACAGAACCAACCTTCCACCAGACGGAATAATGTTCACTTGATTCTTACCCGCAGGATACAAGGATAAATTGCCACCATCCTCTTCTACCCAATTATCATTGAGATACAAAACGGTGGAAAATTTCCGGCCATTTTCATTTTTGAATTGGTCCAAGTGACGTTTATAAATATGGGTTATTCCGTAGGAGGCATAATGGCTTTCGAAACCCTTTATTGCGGTGAAGCAGGTTTTATTTAAATACAGCATGAATTTCTCCATTTTTTGCAAATAGATTAATTCGAACTCATTGTTGCTCCCTCCATCGATCCAATGGATTTTATCGCCCCTAATTTCTTGATTCTGATGGTAATTCAACTTATTTCCAATACCCGCGGACTTTAAATCCCCTGCCTTACTAAGGGCATTTAGGTTTCCTCTTAAGCCAACTATTATTTCTGGTAAAATGAAGTCCGTACAATTTCCGAAGTCATCGTTGATAAGGCCTGCAATTAATCCTTCAAACTGGAGGTTTTCCAGTTCTTCCTCTTGGTTCATACTTAATGAATAAAGCACTATTCCCAGTGGAAAAAATCAGGCCCTTGTGCCTATTAAATATAATCTTTATTCAAATCAAAATACCGACTTCAACATTTAGTGGTCAAAGAAAAATTAGGTGGTTAAAAAATTTGCCATCCAGCTAGAAAAACCCAGTATCCCTCGTCCAGAAATTCTTCCTACCTTGGTGATGGAACTATTTAATCATGAACAAAAAACCAGCAATGCGCAGCCTTAAACTCATATTACCTATAGCACTACTGATCTTATTTTCGGCCTGTCAATCCCAGACAAAAACGGCTAATTCAAAGTCAGATGAGTCCACTTCAAAAGAACTAGTTTATCTGGAGGGATTTTTCGCAAAAAACAATCTTGTTTTCGAAACTCAGATAATTCACCTACTGATCCGAAATCAGGCAGATTTTGAGCACTATTTTGGTATGGCACCAGTGATGGGCGAAAAAATTATCCTCCCTGACTTTTCAGCAACACATATTGGCGCAATTATCACTCAACCCAGTAAAGAGAGGCAAGTTTTAAGTATCCCGAGTTGTATGGAAAAACAGGATCAATGGATCATTAATTACACCCACGATTATTTTGAAGAACAATCGTTTAGCTCAAATTCGGTCTTGATTTTTGAAATACCCAAAACGGTAGAATCCATTGCCTTTAAATCGGGGAGCAATATTATCCTTGCGGACTAAGCTGTAATTCAATCCACCAAAGCAGTCCCTTTACTTCCTTTCTTTTCCCAATAGGTTTGTTACCCTTTGTAGTCTCAATCGGTGAGAACGTTGCAAAATAATGGGATAAACATTGCCTATTAGGTTGAAAAATGCCATCATTAAAACTAGGGTATAGAAACCGTCAAGTGCCAGAGGGATAGAAACTAGGATGATAAGCACAAAAGAGGCAAAATGCCCAAATTCCGACTGTTTTGTTTGAAAAACGAAGCCTACTAGACCGCTTTTGGTGCCTTTGAAGAATTTTTTTCGATTCTCACCCCTACCCCAAAAGAAAAAAAGAAGGGCTTTTTTGAAATATTCCACCCCACCTATTCGCATCCAAAAGAGCACTGATTTTGGCGATTTAATTTGGTAATATGAATTAGGTAATAAGCGGCTTGTTGGAAAAGCAAAACCCAAGAATGCACAGACTCCAGTTAGGAACAAAGTAAGG
>JBLHJD010000042.1:0-16247 GCA_047618705.1 Luteibaculaceae bacterium | reverse complement strand
ACTTCAAGGTGGTTTGGCAAAACCCGTTCATTCCTTGGGATTTGAAATGAACTCGGGTGGGCACAAATTTATTATGCATTTTTCCAATGCTCAAAGTGTTGGGACAATTAATGCTGCACCTTATAATTTAAAAGAAATTGGGAAGGGTGAATTCCGGTTTGGATTTACAATTTCCCGCACCTTTACTTTGTAATATCTAGCGTCTAAGGGGCACCTCCACAGGTGCTTTATCTGGATCTAGGATTAAGCTCCCGAAATTGTCACAAAAAAACTTATCTGCTAAATCATAATCGATAAAGAAAGTTCCTTCGCTAAATTCGACTTTGGAAACTCCGTGTTTAAACGCTTTACGACAATTAGTGGTTCCTTCCCATATTAACTTCTCCGGAATTGTAAGGGTAAATTCATCCCCTTTCCTATCCGTTCCCAATACGTAACCGTAATAGGAGAAAATATCATCGGTGAACTCTAAAGTTCCGTTTCCTTTATTTTGACGAATCACCAAATTCAGATCAATAAAATACTTAAAGTTTCCAGCTTCAATTTGCAGGTTTTCTCCCTTTACTTTGAATTCGGGGTAATCAAAATTGGCCGTTACAAATGGTAATTTCTCAACAACTTCCATTGATCCTGTAATGTAATACGGGTCCACAAAAAGGCTATCAAAATGGACATACCCCAAGGTGTCGTTTTCTACCCCACCTTTGCGCATACTCATCGTAACATTTCCTTCTCTCACAACATCGTCCTGGTCTCTGCAATTCCCATTAAAGGCCAAGTTTACGTGCAGGTTAGAGTACCACTCCTGTGTTCCAGGCTTTTTTGTAATGTAGCTATATGAACTAGAGTCTAATGTAATGGTTGGGCAAGCCGATAGATAGCGATTGGTGGCATTTCCGGTTTGGTGGTAATTCTGAACATAATCCTTCAGTGTAACTACCCACTGGAAGGTTTCCAACTCCATAAAAATTAGATCCTCCCCTAGAACTTGGGCATTAACTGAAGCCTTCACCTTCTCCCCTTCCGTTAGATCACAAGAGGCAAATACGACGCACAAGGCTAAAAAAGCAAAAAATCGAATCATAGGACAAATATAATACACAAAATTTAAACTGATGGACTAAAAAATTCCACTGATAAATAAGACCTGTCTGTTGACCGAAAATTCCGTGTATTTTTGAACGCATTGCAACACCTATTTATTATGATGATGAGAAGATTATTTGCTATTTGTTTTACGCTCCTAAGTATTGGAGCTCATTGCCAATGGGAATCTACCGCCTTAGATTCTGTTTTTTATGAAGGTTGGAAAACCTTTGGGGAAAAAAGTGGAGTTTCCATAGGGATAATTCGAAATGGAGAGGTGGTTTATGCCAATGGATTTGGAAAAACAGACCTCAATAAAGAAGAAAATATATCGGGACATTCTGTGTTTCCAGTGGCTTCTATTTCCAAAGCGTTTACCGCAACTTTGTTGACTAAAGTAATTGAAGACAAGGGGTACAATTGGGATACTAAGGTAGAATCTGTATACCCGGCATTCGATTTATTCGATAACTATGTGGAAAACAACATGACCTTCAAGGATTTATTGAACCACCGAAATGGGTACAAAACGTTTGACGGTGACTTGTTGTGGTATTATTCCAAATTCAGTACCGAGGAAGCCTTAAAGAAATTTGCCCAATTCCCTCCAAACCAAAACTTCCGCGACAATTACGGTTACCAAAACACCATGTTTATGGTTGCTGCAATGGTAGTGGAACAAGAATTAGGTATGAGCTGGTCAGATGCCGTGAATACATTCATTTTAACGCCACTGGAGATGACAGAAACCAGTTCTAACTTCCAGGATCACCAAAAAATGGATCATGTGGTTTATCCGGTTTTGCAAGAGCAAACACAGCCATTATCTAACTTCGACAATGCTGTTGGTGCCGTTGGAATAAACAGTACCGTTACCGACCTAATGAAATGGATGGCCCATTGGTTAGATGCCAAAGATGAGCGGATAATCTCCGCCAAAAACAAAGCCTTTTTAAGTAAAATGCACCTCGTTCAAAACGAAATTAATGGGGACTTCTATGGGAATTCTGGTGTTGGACTCGGTTGGTTTATTACGGAGAACCACGGGAAAAAACAAGTATCGCACAGTGGTGGATTACCTGGATTTATCCACAATCTAGTTTGGTTTCCAGAAATTAACTCCGGAGTAGTTGCCTTGTCGAACGGAACCAACTACATTCCTTTTGCTGTTAGCAAATACGTTGGGGACCTACTAATGGGCGAAGGAGATGCCGGGATTTTTGAACAGTATAAAGGAATCAACACCAAAAACCAACAAAAGGATGCGGATGCTGTTGCCAAAATTCTGGAACGGAGAGGAATTCCTTCTTTAAACAAAAAGCAATATTTAGGAAACTACCAGGACAACGTCTTTGGAGAGGCCATTATTAGTAAAAATGGCGGACAGTTATTTCTAGATTTCACCTACACTACGTCCATGTTCAAAGGGAACTTGATTTCTCAAGGGCCTGATCAATTTATTTGGAAACATGCAGAGCCATTTTTACCAATGGGAAGTGTGTATTTCCAGCGCGATGTCCACGGAGAAATTGAATCGTTTAAAGTGGTTATCCACAACCACGATTTCCATTTCGATAATTTGTTGTTTGAAAAGGGGGAATAGGTTTCAACTTCAATATTTTATTCCAGTAAAAAACTCATTAAAATAGAAATAGCGAGCTTACGGTGTAAGCTCGCTATTTCTATTTTTACCCTAAACGAATTATTAATAATGATACCTACAAGAAATTATTTCTAAATCCAGCTTTAAAACCGAATATACTAGCCTGTGCTCACTATCAATTCGTCTCGACCAAAACCCCTGTAATTCGTGCTTCAAGGGTTCTGGATTACCAATTCCTGAACTTGGTTCTCGAACGCTTGCTCTTTTTAATTCTTTTGAGCTTATTTTTATCGGTTTTCTGCCAATACAAGTAATCTTTCCAAGCCGTTGGAGTCCAGATAATCCTCATTCCTCAATTAAATCCTTTGGACTAGATTTTCCAGATTTAGACTCAGCCAAAGATTGTAAAATCGTTTGTCTATTTTTTCCGGACAACAAATAGCTAGTCTCTTTAAGGGCATTATATTCCTGCAAAGAAATAAGAACAATGTCTTTTTGATTTTTTCGGGTAATGGTAATTTCTTCCACATCATCTACCACCATATTCAACCACTTTTTCAGATTGAGCCGAAAGTCCTTAAAATTAACCACTTTCATATCTCATTAAGATACTTAAATAAGAAACTTTATTTGAAATTCTATTATTTAAATATGGAGTTTGTGCTTATGTTCAAATCAAATAAAAGCCAGGAGTCACCACCTTAAAATTGCACTCATTTCACCCCACAAAAAATATCCCAAACTCCAGCAACACAACAATTACGAGTAGGATAAGAGCTGATATGGATGCCACCAATACTGCGGCTGCCGCCATGTCCTTTACTTTTTTGATGTGGATATTATAATTGGGTTCTACCAAATTGCACAAGGTTTCCAAGGCAGAGTTAAACAACTCTGAAATTAAAACCATGGCCATGGCAACAATTATTAAGCCCCACGAAAAAAAACTAAGGTTAAAATAGAAGGCTAAGGCAATTACCACTGCCGAGGCCACAACATGGAACCTAAAATGAGGGTGTTCTTTTATTCCGGTTCGTAATCCCTCGAAGGCAAAGCCAAACTTTTTAATTTCTCCCAACATGTTATTTTAAGTTTAAAACGGAAAGTAAAACCCCATCAATAACGGCGGCCATTTTGGGTAAATCCAGTGTTTCGAGTTTGTCTGAACTTTGATGATAATGGGAATTCCTATAAAAACCAGTATTGGAAATCATAATGGCCTCATACCCTAAATTCCAATAATTTAAATGATCCGAAAAATCGATTCCAGGCAATTGGGCGGGTCCACTGAACTTTTTAGTTGAAATGCAGGTATTCCGTTTCATTTGTCGGGCAAATTTTCGGGGAAACGTCCCTCCTCCCCATTTTTTAACTACGGTAATATAATCTCCTTTATTTCCATAAAACCACGACAATATTCCAATGGGATAGTCCTGAGAACCTTTTTCAGATTTAAAAAAACCAATCATTTCCAGAGATATCATTCCTATGAGCTCTATTCCAGCATCCTTTAGGGATTGGGCGTGAATAAAACTCCCCATTTGTTCTGTTCTGAAAAAAGGGGGCTCTTCTAGCGAATAGGCAACCAAGTCTACGCGGTAATTCAATTCCTGATTTTGAAGCAAGCGGGCCAGTTCCAAAAGTCCAACAACCCCACTCGCATTATCATCGGCCCCTTCTTGGTTCCCGCAAACATCATAGTGGGCGCCAATAATTAATCGCGGACCATCCACGGGACCAAAGGAGCAAATCACATTTTTGTAAGTGATGCCATTCACCAAATAATCCTGAAACGCAACCCGACTTGAGAACTTACTAAAAGTAGTATGGATGTAATCTGCTACCCCGTTCAAAACCGGGAGATTATCATACGTCCTATAACCATCTGTCTTGGTAATTTTAACAAGATGGTCCTTAATAATAAGCGTATCAGACTGCGCCCAAGACATCAGGGAGCTAATAAAAAGGAAGAAAACCAAAATGGCGGCACGTTGTATCATCATCCGAAATTAGGGGTAAAAAAGGGCTTAATTATTAAGAATCCGTAAATACTGTTTCCAAGGCCCAGTTTCATTCTTTCGCTGGAAAGCAAGAACTCGGGCAATTTGGGCAATGTGATTGAGGTCGTGCACCACCCAGGTGTTTAACAGTTGGGCTAGCGTAACTGGACCAAATTCGGGGTGGAAACCAACCAGCTCCTTCCCGACCATAATGTCCTTTTCGAGATCTTTTAATGTTTCCAAATTCTGTTTGCGCAATTCGGAAAACGCCTGGATTAATTCCACCATGGATTTCCCCACACTTTCCATTTCTTGGGCAAAACGATCGAAGGGTTCAAAATTTTTGTCCGTGGAATATAGGATGATTTTTAATCGGGGGATCCAATCTGTTTTTTCTCCGTGAACCAGGTGCCCGAGGATATCGAAGGTGCTCCAGGTGTTGGGGCCTTCGTTATTGTGCAAATCTTCTTCCGTAATTCCAGCGGTCCAAATTTTCAGGAGGTCCGGCGTATTATTTAATTGTTGGAGGAGATTGTAAAACTGGAGGGGCATAATGGGTGTTTAGGGCTAAAATTAGAAAAGCCTAATCAAATAAATTTCCCAGTAAACTATTTTCCTTCTATAACTTCACATCAAAAACCCCATTTCTAACCACCAGGGTGTCTGAGCATCCTGAGCCAAAAAAAACCTGTTGAAAATAAAAGTGTCCCGAAAAGATTTTATTTAGCGTGTCTATCCGTGTAAATCGGATATCACCAAAATGCCGAATACTGTCAATCCCTTCCGGGTCACAAGGACAGTCTTCATTCAAATATTCAAACCAAATAAAACCTTTATCAAAACCTTTCTGACCGAAATGTTTAGAATCCATGACATCGAAAAAATAAGGTTCATTTTCGCTTAGGCTATCAATTTTAATTTCCCCTTCCATAACAGAGGCAAGAGGACAGCATTTCCCGTCATTAGCAACATAACGGTTCGCCTTTAAATACACCGTGGAATTGTACAAATCCCCAAATATTTCTTCACCTCCACTTCCATATATAGTTGGTTTCCCCTGATTACTTACCCAAACCTGATCATTCACAATAGCTCCTACATTATTCGCCCCAGATGTCGTTGCCTTCGGCAATTGAAATAATCGGCATTCTTCCTCATCCAGGTATTCAGGACAAATTGGAGGTGTCTCCAGTTCGAAACAACAAGAACTTAGGATTAGGGCGGTGGCAAGGAGGAGGGGGAGTTTCATGGTTGATTATTAATGGTTGATTGTGGATGGTTGATTGTGAATGATTAACGAAATTAGTAGAAATTAATAAATGGGGAAAGTAGATTGGTTGACTTACTCTACTACCAGTTTTTCTGTTCCTAATATTTTGCCCTTGTTTCCAAGTAATTGGACAAAGTAAATTCCGGGCAAACAGCTGCTGACATCTACTGAATATGTACCATTACCGGACATGGAGTTAAAATCCAAATTTTGCAATTTACCCAATTTGTTAAAGACCTTGAGTTCAGCCACTTTGGTGCTGGCAGAGTTTAATTGGAGGAATACCTTGCCTGCGTTAACTGGATTTGGATATATGGCAAAAAAGCTCCGTTTTTGCACATTTCGGATGGAATTGGGATCTACCTGTTCAATTTCTTCTTTGGTTATGTGGGTGATACCTTTGTATCCCGTTGCAATCCAAACACCTCCTTGATGGTCACTTTTTATGCTGGTTATGGTATCAGATAACAATGCCGAATTGGAGGTGTTAAAAATCAACATGGTGTCCAAAGATAGGATGGCCAAACCTGCATTGGTCCCAACCCATGTCCGGTGATTATCTTCTTGGTAGACCTCAAAAACAGCATTGGAAGGTAATTTGGAGTTATTAGTGTTTAGATACGACCAATCCCCCGTTTGGTATTTGGCAAGCCCAAGTTGATCAGTACCACACCAAACCCCATTTAAATTTTTTAGAGGTTCAATGTCCCAAATCCAATGATCATTCGACAAAGGATTAGGATTTATTTGCTCCCAATTGTTTCCATCAAACTTAAAAACACCACCACGTCTTGTCCCTAACCAAATGTTATTGAGTTTATCCTCGGCAATTGTGTTAATGGCAAATATGTCGTTTCCAGGTCCATAGTCCAAAATATCTTCCCAAACGGCATCTTTTTTCCTCGTTAAGCCAAACTCACCGTAACCTATCCATAAATTGCCAGATGAAGATATTTGTAAGGCTGTAACGGCATTATGCAAAAGGTCACTATTATTATCAAAGTACGATCTGAATGAATTACCATCATATTTAGCTAATCCAGCACCCACAGATCCAAACCAAATAATCCCATTTTCACCTAACTCAATACTGGTGCCCCCCAAAAAAGGATCTGATCCTGAAATAGCCCCATAAAATCGAGCCCAATTGACTCCATCAAAAACAAAATACCCTAAGTTAGAAACGAGGTGAATATCCCCATTAGAACCAACCTCTAAATCAAAAATCCATTGATTTTCATTCTCAGGAGGGACCTCAAAACTTTCCCAATTGTTTTGAGCGGACAGATTGGAAAATCCAAGGGTAAATGAAAAAAGCAATAAGAATTGAAAAAATTTCATGCCAACTTTTTTATTAGTTATTAACCAAATATAAGGTAATAGAAATGGTCCCATAAAATGAAAATCAAATTTTCGATTTAGAGTACCACTATAAATCCAAATAGGCCTACTTTTTCATGAATTTTTTCCCTATCATTCCCCCCTCAAGAGTACCAATTTCCAAAATGTACGCTCCTGGAGAAAAACTCGATAAATCCAGAGAAATAACATCATTCGAGGTTATTGAAACATCATTCATTTGGAATACCACCGCTCCAATGGAATTTTTTACGATAATGGATTGCATTTTATGTCCAACACAATTAATGTTCAACTTACTTTTGGCCGGAATTGGGTAAACCTGTATTGCGTTCAATTCCATTCCATTAAGCTGATGGTTTAAGGAGTTTACCTCTTGCTCCATTCCAGGATTATTGCCAACACCATCTTCCGTGAAAGCATAATTGGGTACTTGATTCCAACAATAAGCAGGGTCAGATGGATCGTAAATAATTCCACCCTCTTCAGAATCTAGGATAGCGTTAATTAAGCTACCTCTTCCAATTAAACCATTTAAATAAGCTATTTCAGCTTCAATCTCCCGTCTCTTTTCTTCGAACAAAGTATGGGTTTCTGCCTGTACTTCTTGCAAAACCCCCTCCACTATATCCAAAGCAAAATTTCGCTGATTGTTAGATCTCAATAACTCTGCCTGGTTTAAGGACATTCGGTAAGCATGCGCACCAAATTCAGGTGAAAAATTAATGGGATCGAATTTTTCATATATGGAAGTAAGCCCTTCAACAACTAGGTCATTTTCTCCCTGATTTTGTAAAAAACCACCCACCAATTTTGCATAAAAATAAGCCTCCTTTAGTGCAACATATAACTCCTTGGTGTGATCCTCACAGTTATTCAAAATGGTATTTACCAATAACTTGAAGGCTTCTATATCGTTGAATCCACCACCGAAACTGGAATTTTGGATAGCCGTTAAAACCGATTGATTTATTAACATTGCCTTTGGATTTACTATTTGTTGGTTGGAATGGGATTGCGACTGATTTAAACTACCCAAAACCGGTCCTAAGTCTGGAAGGCTAATCCCACATTTAGTATATTCCTCAGGTAAAACATCCAACACCACCAAAGGACAAATTTCACAATTACCCATGTTTACCGACTCTAAATTAAACTTTGGTCTGACCATATTCGAACCAAAATTTGGATCGATATCCCATTGATTACCTAGAGCCATATAAGTTTTTTGAGAATTGCTTTGAGGCGTGCAAGTTCCACCAGGCAAATACCCACTAAAAATAAAACCACCTCCGTTCTCATTCATGAAGTTATGGTTTCCTCCACTTAGTAAAATTTCATCTCCAAAGAAATAGTAAATATTTTCCTTGTGGTTATTGATGATTTTATTTTGGCCTTTATTCACCCCTTTAAAAAGGGCTACGCAATTAATTCCATGGTAAAAACCGGTTAGGTTATCCGAAATCTCGGAACATGTCATTGTCACTTCGCTGTGTGTATGGGATGAAAGTCCTTGTCTATATCCTTTAATAGTTACACCCTCCAAAATAAGTGGATTGTAGTTGCTCAGAAGCAAAATCCCCACATCTGCATGGTCTACCCCTTGGAAACTCGAATTTTTTATCTCATTGGTGGATCCTCCTTTTATGGTTACATGGGACCCCTCTAAAAAATTACAGTTTTGGGCTTTAATCCCTCTTGTGTAGATATACACATCTGAATTACCAAAAAATGAACAGCTGGAAAAAAACAAAGGCTCTGTATTCCCTAAATATCCTGGCGCATCATTTATACCCACTCCATTAAAATCTGTTGAAATTATTCTGTGTGAATTTTGTAAGTCAGCTGTTGTGGAACTGTTCCTATAAATACTTAGACGACCGTTATTAACAACACAATTTACCATTTCAAAAACAGGATTTGCTATAAATAATTTAGCGTTGTTTTCCAGGTTAACGGTTCCACCATTTAAGATAAAATGGTCGAACTGTTTGTTATCATTTTCATTAATATGAAAAGATTCAGAAGATTTTAACGTTAACACCTTCTTGGTTTTTGAAGTATTAGGGAAAATCATGGAATTCCTGATTCCATTCACGAAAATGGGATCTGATTCGGATCGGTTTAAGACTAAAAATCCATGGTCATTGGAAATACTAGACTGAAATGAAAAGGTTTGGTTATCTTTTAAAAATACCTTCCCCCTTAATTCCAAAAAGGATTCTCCGCCATTAAGGAAAACATCATTGTTTTCATCATGATTCCAAACCGCATTGGAACCCAGAATAAATTTAGCATTGTTGTTTAACCTAAATCCATTATTCCCTGAAAAGGTAAAAGTCTGGCTTCCATAATAAGCCATAACACCACCACCTGAAATGGTTATATTATTGGCAACCAATTTTTCTTGAATATTACATTCTCCATTATTTTCAATAATAATTTCGGCACCGTTTTCAATGACCAACTCAGACCCCTCCAAGAAATTTACGATAGAACCTTCATCAATTTTTAATTTAGATCCATTTTTTAGGATCAATTTGGAACCATTGGTAAAATTCAAGGTACCCGTTCCATTATTTCTTCCAATTACTAATTCACCACCGTTTTCAACGACTATATTAATAGAGCTTTTATTGCATCCCGGAAAAACGTTTACAATTTGATTCCCCTCAGTGGGAAGACCCCATGAATCGAAATTAAATCCACAGTTAGACGGGCCGTTTACATGCAAATGGGCACCACTTTTTACTACTAAATCAGAAGTTAAAACTCCCGTGGAATTATAAAATTCGTTTTCCCCGAAATTGTATGATAGGTATGGATAAAGATCCCCAGTAACGGAACCAATTTCATTCTTGCTGTTCAACACCGTTTTAGCAAAAAACTCATTCCCCCCCTTATTAATAAAAATATGGGGTTCGTTTTTTACCGATGGCTCTATTGGATAAGGGGGTCCAGAAACCTCTTCAAAAACAGGGGAAACATAATTTGTAAGATCAGTATAAAAGTTATGCGAATGATTTAGCGCACTTACAGTTGGAACAAAAGTAAAGGATTCGGCCTCAAACAAAACTAATCCACCACTTCCGGAACTTTGGACATTCAAAAAGGGAAATTGACCACCTGGGGCGTTATCAATTTCTTCATAATTTTTTAAGCGCAATTCATATTCTGATTTTATTTTTTGTAAACCAAGAAAGTCAAAATTAGCCTGTAATTTAAAGTAACTGACACGTTCACTATTTCCAGATTTTTTAGTCGGCTTTGCAACTACCTTTAACTCCCCATTTAACAGCATAAATGCAAAACACTTAAGCAAACCGTAAAAGGAAAAATCTAAATCCACCATTGTTTGGTTTATTACGCTTGTACGATTAAGATCCAAATTTAAATAGTAGCCACTTGGACTTACAACACCAGTGGGGTTACCATCCAAGGAGCCGTTGCTTAGAGCAAAATTCTCACAATTCTTTGGTAAGTCTGGAAGGTTGTTATAAAATTGCTGAAATAAAGAAGGTTCAATATCCCCTCCAGAAACCCGATGAATTAACATTTGTCTGGCAGCCATGGAGTTTATTACCTTTAATCCATTACCAAAGGCTGAAAAGTATTTGGTTAAATCAATTTCTTTGGAAAAAACATGAATACCAGATAAATAAGCCTTTACCTTCAAGGGAAAAATGGCTCGCATTAATCCTTGCATCCCCATTGGAACGTTTGCACCTTGGTGAGGAGTATCCAGTGAAATAAATTGTTTCGTTTGATGATCAATTCCTTCACTTTCCATTTGACTAAGTGCAATTCTTGATACCAAGCCTCCCATACTCATACCATAGACTGTATTTAAATCCAAACTATTTACTGAACCCTTTTGTTCGGATAGAATTTCAATTAATTCTTTTAATAGAGCAGCGTTTCTGTATATATTATCCGTCCCATCATTAAAATCAAGGAAAACTAAATCAAACCCTTGAGCTGTTATCATATCAGAAATCGATTGCCCATTGTGAATCACGGACAGTTGGTTTTTCACTTTACCTAGATTAAACTCAGCGTCTAAAAAAAAGTTCCCAACATCAAAACCTTCAACCACAATAAAAGGTTTCCTAACAACCCCTTCACTTGGACAAGCATATTCTACATAAACCTGTCCACCACTATGCAAATGATTGGCATTAATGGAAAATGCGGGTTCGGGTTCTCCGGCTGATTTTTCAAAATCGGTTTGATCAATATTAATAGATGTTTTGGAATAAAATGTTTCGTTATTGGCTGAAACGCGAATTAATACTTCTCGATCCCCAATTATATTAAAATTTGCTTTTTCCGATTCCGTTAGCTGGTAAAAGGTATCGCCCCCAGATTTTAGCATGGTCTTATATCCACCAACACCATAATCCACTTCCACTTTTGTAATAGAAGCACTAAACCCAGGAACATTGGACAAAACATTCTCCTCTTCGAGCCTAAATTGAACATTGGTGCTCCCTTTTACTCTTTTATGAAGACTCCCGACAGAAAAAACAGTGGTTTCCTTAAATGGGTTCCTTCCTTGGACGTTGCCAACAACACCGTTTATATATGTAATATCTCCATTCGTCAAAGCATTCTCCTTAAATTCGTTTACCGAAAAGTTTAAGAGACCCAATTCCACAATTCCTTCCTCTGGATTTTCCTCATATTTACCTAACAACCGGTCCTCAGGGTTTTCAATAACGCCTTCAATAACTTGGCTCGTGTATAAAGAAACGTTTGCCAAATGCCAATCCATGGAAGAACTTGCGTTAGGAGAGTCTGATCCGTCCATTTCATCTAATCTTGCCATCTTTTCACCCAAATCCAAAAGAATTCCAGTATTCACCTGGCCAAAATCAAAGCCATCAAACATGGCCTCTACTTCGTTATAAAATTCGTTTGGGTCCTTTTCAGTTTCAATTACTTCTTGTGCAAAGAGAAAATTTGAAAAAAGAAAAACAATTAGGGCAATAAAATACTTCATCATAATAAGTTTTTATTTATCAATAAATTTAGGTAAAGCAAATGAAAAAAAAAAAAACAATAAAGCAAATAAATTATTTAACCATACGAATCTTGTTTTTTCACAGTTTAAAACTTATCTAGAAAACTAAACCTATACATTTCAATCAATATTATAAAGTATAGATCTAAATCTATATCATAAAACATAAATTACAAACCAATAAAAACTTGGAGTAATTATTAGGATTACCCGCGTTCAAAAAAGTCCTTATCCCACGAAAAAACCCTTCCCGATTAACTCGAGAAGGGTTTCTTATATCATAGCTATGCGTGGCTTATCCACCAAAATCATCAAAGGCTACATTTTCGTCTGGCACACCCCAATCCGAACACATTTTCAGAACCGCTTGGTTCATCAAAGGAGGTCCACAGAAATAAAATTCAATATCTTCGGGAGCATCATGCTTACTCAAATATTGGTCAATTACTGCTTGGTGAACAAATCCTAAGAATCCGTCTCCATCTTTGTCCTCAACACTTTTCTTTTCTGTCCAATTGTCTTCTGGCGTTGGTTCGGAAAGAACGACGTGAAATTTGAAGTTCGGGAATTCCTTTTCAATGTTTTGGAAATGATCCATGTAAAACAACTCCCTTTTAGAACGACCTCCGTACCAGTAAGATACTTTACGTCCCGTTTTAAGGGTGTGGAATAAGTGGAACAAATGAGACCGCATTGGCGCCATTCCAGCTCCTCCACCTACGTACAACATTTCTGATGCTGTTTCTTTGATGAAGAAATCACCATAAGGTCCAGAGATGGTTACTTTATCTCCTGGTTTCTGACTAAAAACAAAAGAAGAACAAATACCTGGGTTTACGTCCATCCACGCGTTTTTAGCTCTATCCCATGGTGGGGTAGCAATACGGATGTTCAGCATTACGATGTTTCCTTCTGCAGGGTGGTTAGCCATGGAATATGCCCTGAAAATTAACTCTGGGTTGTTCATGCTTAGGTCCCACAAACCAAATTTATCCCATTCAGTTTGGAACTCATTTGGCTTTTTCCCTAAATCTGGATGCGCTGTAATATCGATGTCTTTGAAGTCAACTTTCAAGGCTGGTACATCAATCTGGATATATCCACCTGCTTCAAAGTCCAACGTTTCGCCTTCTGGCAAACGAACCACATATTCTTTAATAAAAGAAGCTACGTTGTAGTTAGAAACTACTTCACACTCCCATTTCTTGATTCCGAAAATCTCTTCAGGAACACGGATTTCCATGTCCTCTTTGATTTTCACCTGACAACCCAAACGCCAGTTATCGGCGATATCTTTTCTGGAGAAGTACGGTTTTTCCGTAGGAAGAATTTCACCACCTCCAACATCAACTTGGCAACGACACATGGCACAAGTACCACCACCACCACAAGCAGAAGGAAGGAAAACTTTGGCTTCACCCAAGGTTTGAAGTAGCGTGCTACCAGAGCCTACTTCTATAGTACGTTCTCCATTGATTGTTAATTTAACTGGTCCCGAAGGAGATAATTTTGCCTTTGCAAACAAGAGTAAACCAACCAAAATGAGGATTACTGCAAGGAAAACGATTATTGTAACAATTAATGTTAGTCCCATTTTTCGCCGATATTAAAGTTCGATACCCATAAAACTCATAAAAGCTATTCCCATCAAACCAGTGATGATGAACGTAATCCCCAACCCACGAAGTGGAGCTGGAATATCACTATAGCGGATTTTTTCTCGAATGGCAGCAATGGCAACGATGGCTAAAAACCAACCTACACCAGATCCCAAACCAAAAGATGTAGCTTCTGCTATGCTAGAGTATTGACGATCCTGCATAAACAAAGCCCCACCAAGGATGGAACAGTTTACTGCAATAAGTGGAAGGAAAATACCCAAAGCACCATATAGGGCTGGAGCAAATTTCTCCACGATCATCTCTACCAACTGCACCATAGATGCAATAACAGCGATAAACATAATGAAGCTCAAGAAGCTCAAGTCAATTCCCGCCAACTCTGGGGAAAGCCATGTCATAGCTCCTTCTTTTAACACGAAGTTTTCCAACAAGTAGTTAATTGGCACCGTAATCCCCAATACGAAGATTACAGCTGCACCCAAACCTACTGCGGTTTTAACGGTTTTAGAAACCGCTAGGTACGAACACATTCCAAGGAAATATGCGAAAATCATATTATCCACGAAGATGGAACGTACAAATATACTTACTAAGTCCTGCATGATCTATTCTTTACTAAATCTTAGTTTTCTTCAACCAATTTGGTGTTTCTAGCACGCTGAATCCAGATAATAACACCTACGGTAACCAAAGCCATCGGAGGTAAAATCATCATGTTGTTGTTCATGTAACCCATTTCGTAAAATGAATCTGGAACTATTTGTAGACCAAATATTTTCCCAGAACCGAATAATTCACGAACAAAAGCTACGGCTATTAAAATCCAACCATATCCAAGGGAGTTTCCAATTGCATCCATAAAGGCTGGTCCTGGTTTGTTTGCTAAAGCAAATGCTTCAAGACGTCCCATGATAATACAGTTGGTAATAATAAGACCCACAAAAACCGATAGTTTTTCGGATACATCTGGCAAGTAAGCCTTCAGTACTTCGTTTACAATAATTACCAAAGAGGCAACAATTACCAACTGAACGATAATCCGAATACGGGAAGGAATCAAGTTTCTAAGTAGGGAAACGATTACGTTTCCACCGATAAGTACCGCCATAACTGACAAACTCATTACTACGGCTTGTTCAACTTGAACAGTAATCGCGAGGGCGGAACAAATTCCAAGAACCTGAACGGTAATTGGGTTTGAATCGTCCAAAGGATCAGAGATGAGCTTTCTGCTTTTCTTTGAAAACAAAGGCTCCTTTACTTTTGTAATATCTGCTGTTTCAGTGCTCATCGCTTATTTGTTAGTTGATTGAACATCCTCAGTAACTTCCACTTCTAGTTCGGGCTGAATTTCTTGGATTTCAGCTTTTGCAAGCGTAGCTTTTTTACTGAAATACAAGTTATATACCCCTACAGAGCGGTTGATCATTTCTTGAACCCCCTTGGAAGTAATGGTCCCTCCAGTAATACCATCCACTTGGTGAATTGTAGAACTAGAACCAGCACCCTTCGTTACTTCAAAAAGCATATCGTTTCCAAGGTTAAACTCCTTGTTCGCAAATTGCGATTGGAAAGCATCTGTTTTAATTTCTGCTCCCAATCCCGGTGTTTCCCCTTTGTGGTCAAACGTGGCTCCAAAGATGGTTTTAAAATCATCATTCAAACCAATAAAACCCCAAATTGGACCCCAAAGACCATTTCCTGCCATCGGCAATACGTAGTAGGTAGAACCTTCTACCGTACACATATACAGTGGGAAATTTTTATTAGCCACATCCATGGCTTTGTCCTTGAATTCTTTTTTGATGTCAACCGAAAACGCGTCAACACTGTCCCTTTCATTTCCTTCGAAATCGAGAACGATGCTTTCTTTCACATATTTCGCGAATTCAACCTTCGCATTTTCTCGCGTTGCCTGTACTTGTACCGCTCCGAGAATGTCGATCATTTTTTTGTCGGCTTCATTCTTTTTTTGCAAAGGTTTTAGTCCCATGGAAGTGAGCGAAAGTGCCGTACCAACCACAACTACTAAAATTATTGCAAATCCGAAAGTAAAACCGTTGCTGTTTTTATCCAATGCCATTTCTCAAAAAATTAAGCGTTTGCAACAACTGCACGTTTTAACCTGCTTTTCACATTTCCTTGAATCACGTAGTGATCAATTAATGGAGCCATAATGTTCATGAACAAAACTGCCATCATCATCCCTTCTGGGTAAGCTGGGTTTACTGTTCTAATTAAGATGGCCAAAAGACCAATGAAGAAACCGTAAATCCATTTCCCT
>JBLHJD010000041.1:0-16560 GCA_047618705.1 Luteibaculaceae bacterium | reverse complement strand
TTAGAATTGGGATCAAAAAACTGGGTGCTATATGCTTTTACGGCATCCATGCGTTGTTCCATAAAGGGGCTTACATCCACCAATACATCGGGTTCCAAAGGAATATCCTGGATGTAGTGGAACACATTTTTGGGCCTATGCGGGGCATACCCGGGAGTTTTAATTTTAGGAAGTCCACTCAAAAAAGCAGCGCGCAAACTCAATTCTGCCGCCCTACCGTGGTCTGGATGCCTGTCCTTGGGGGCA
The DNA here is from genome assembly GCA_047618705.1 of Luteibaculaceae bacterium. Lineage (GTDB taxonomy): Bacteria > Bacteroidota > Bacteroidia > Flavobacteriales_D > Luteibaculaceae > JBLHJD01. The sequence goes on along the minus strand of JBLHJD010000041.1, from coordinate 16,314 downwards.
TTTATAAGCAAAGTGGTGGGTTGGTATTTCCGGATGGCCGTAATAACCTTCATAAGGGCGACCTCATCTACCTCAAAAAAACCGTCGCCCAATTGCAAGTTTTCGCGGGCATGGAGGCCCATAATAGCGCTGGCTGCTTTGGCCTCGGCGTAGCGGGTTGTTACCGTTCCTCTGGTTCCCAACTCCCCTTCTGTAAAATCTACAATGGCTACTTTTTTGCCCTGGCTTACCATCTTAATGAGGGTACCCGCGCAGGAAATTTCAACATCATCGGGGTGGGCAGCAAGGGCCAGAATATCAACGGTCATGGGCAATAGTTTGGTGTAGTGAAATTATAAAAAAAGGCGGGATAAATATCCCGCCTTGGTTTTACTCTACAATTAGTTGTTGACTGAGGCCTGTGCCTGTAAATACGAGGAAATAGTTTCCGGGAGGCACCTGCTTTATTTTCTCCTCCAGTTTACCACCGTGAGATTGGAAGACGGATTGACCTTGGGAGTTGATTAGCAGCCAAGGACCAGGTGTTTTTTCAAAATGAATAATTTCAGAGCAGGGGTTGGGGAATATTTGAAGTTTAAAATCTTGATTTAACTCCTTTTGGGAAGAAACGTGGCCCGAGTATACTTTTTTCCAGTCAGGAACATAATGGGATCCATTTACAGAACTTAAAAACAATTCCTCTAAAACCCTACCTTCTGAATCTATTGTAGTTATAAGGGTATCATGAGTACGATGACCAATTCCTGGAATCTCAAATCTGAAAGAAATAAGGTCCTTGGTTTCAAAATTTAAAGTCTTATTTTCAAACCAATCAAGTACATACTCCTGACCATTCCAACGATATTCTTTCTGATCAATAAATAAATTGTTCTCTGAATTAATATAGGTTCTAGAATATGGTAAAAACACATTTCCAGGTCCAATAGTGTCTACCCTGAAGTCTTTTATTAACAACAACTCCTCATTGAACCAAGAGTCAATATGAAAATAATACTCCATACCAGTTCCTAGGAATACCAAATCCTTAATTTTTCCATTTTGATCTTTTATCACATCATAGCGATGACTTAATGTGGAATCTCCATTGAATAAATAACTCACACCAATTAATTCTCCCCGATTTCCGTCCCATTTAATCCATTTCCTGCCCTTTAAAACCCTATTTATTGTTGGCATTTGTAATCCATAAAACTCCACAGCCTGAAACCTTCCATTCTCAGGATAAAATATGGCTGTATCGTTCCTCCTCAACAGTAAGGAATCACTAGCTGAATCCTTTTTCCATTCCTTATAAAAAAATTTGTAAAACTGTTGATAAGGCAGGTCAGCGAACCAAATATCCCTATAAACCTCTTTTATTTGTGCCTGTTCAATACCGTTTACTTCTAGACTAAACTCTTCTTCCGTTATTGTTCCATTTGAGTCATAGGTGAATACTAATCTTTCAATAGGGTTATCATTTTCATCAAACTCTACTAAAGTGTGAACCCTTGCCTTATGGTAGGTGACATCGAATTTTATTGGATCATAAAAAATTGAATCTGATGAATTGAAATTATAGTAGTCATACGTCTTGGGCACCCATGATTCACTATAACCGTTCTTTTGGAACTGCGCAACAAGCACCGTTGTACATTGACTAAAAGCCAACAAAAAAAGTAGTGTACGTTTCATAATAAAAAAATTATGGCACAGCCAAAGTGGCTGTGCTAGGTTAATTATTGTTTTAATCCTTTGGTCCAGAAAACCCGCTCAGATTCACTCCAACCTTCAATAAAATAAACTCCTGTCGGAAGGGACTCTAGGCCTTTTATTTTTATTGATTGGTGTTGGTTGGAAATTGGAATCTCCTTAATAACTTGCCCCAAAGGATCCATAATAACAATGCGTTCAAGAATCTCTGAATTCGTTTTTGAAAGCTTAATAGAAAATTCTGAATTGAAAGGATTCGGGTGAAATTCGATATTCGATATTGAATGGGCTAGAGTGGAATTACTTGCGCAATTGAAATATGTGGTGATTTCATTTTCGCCAATTTCTGAAAGCTGAATTTCCTGCGGGCAAGAAATAAACTCCCTACCCATCAAATTCATTTCCCCGTCCAATGCCCCTGCGTTTTCAGGCAAAATGGAAAGAGGGAAGTGCTTAAGGTTAATTTCCTTTCCGAATAAACACAAAATATTCTCCAGGATTTTTTTTGCTTCCTTTAGTCTTCCCTCACCATACAAATAGTTAATCTTCGCTATCTCAATTTTTCGTGTTAGCAATTTTCCGTGCACATCCACCTTGGTCCTATATTGAACATTCAAACCTTGTGGATTCTGGGTTTGGAGGCTTTCCCGGATTACTTCACTCACCTCTCTTAATTTATTCAAATTCCCACCATTTTTGGTTCCTAATCTTGGATTAATTTCCTTTTCGGAGCAACCGTTAAAATATTGAGGATAATAATCTTGAATATAGGCCCTGCTTCCTGGACCGTCAACACAAAAGGATTTAAATTGAAACTTGTCAATGGAACTGTTTATCGCCTGTAAATTCTCTTCCCATTGATTGCCAGAAGCATCAAATGTGGTGGTAATTCCAGAACAAAGCTCCACAACATTGTTGTCAATTATTGCTCCAACTTTGTTATAACTTGTTTGAATTAAATTATTACCATCCAAGAAATCTACAAATCCTACTTTTTTAAGATCAACAGGTGAATTAATTATTAAGGAAGATTCAAAGCTTGGATGGGCAACAATTTTATTCCCGCCGGAATTTTCACCTCCACTGAAATCCAGGTGGGAAATAATATTATCAATTGCCCCTTCCACATTTAAAAAGGTGTTGCACTTTAATTGCACACGGCCTTCAATTTGGGTATGGAGGGGATATACTGCATTCCGGAAAAAACAATTCTTGATATCTACATCGGAAATTCCTTCCACCCACATTTCGTTATTGCCAAGACCAATTACATGATCAAATACACCTATTCCTCCAGCAATTCCATACCACTCTAAATCGGAGTTCTGTTCCAGTTTAATTTCGGTTACTAGGGGTATGTACCCCGTACTTACAAAATCAGCATCCGAAAAATCACAGGAGCGGAGTTGAAGAATTTTAGCCTGGCCGGTATTCCATGCCTCCATGGTGATGCTTTGAAAATAACAACCTTCAATAATAGGGGCTAGCTGATTGTAAAACCGCACTTTGGACATACTCCCAAAACCTTCCACCTGACAACCAGAAAAAATTCCATTGGCGTAATTATTGAGCCTTACATAGTCACCCAACACTTCAATTTTTCCGTTTAGAAAATCGGCTTGAAAAACACCTACGTTATCGAGTACCGCGCTAACTCCGATTGCACCACCAATTTCTGAGGAACTGTAACCAGGAATAGTGGCTTCAGCATTAACTTGAAGGATTACGTCATTGGAATTACTTCCAGATAACCGGATATAACTACTTCCATCTGCTTCAATAAAGTCCCGCTGAGTTGGATTAAAAATAAAGTACCCGTTTTCATTTCCTGGATCACTACTATTGGATAGCACCCCTTGAGGTAACATGTTTATTTTCCCTTGAATCTCAATTTTGGCTTGGTTACTATTTAGTATTGTTGTGTTGGCACCTCCAATTTCTAAAATAGCATTTGGAGCTACGGTAACTTTTACCCTATCCCTTAATTCTAATTGAGTGGCGGCTGAGAGTGGAATTGTGGCGTTGTCAATATTCAACTCCCCTTTCCCTGAAACATAAATACGGCCACTTTTCCCACTAATAACAAGTTCTCCCGTGCTTTCAATCCTGGACTTTATTCCGTCCAATTCAATTAAGGCTCCTTTTTCTAGAATAAAAGAACTGCTTTCATCAAGATGGATTTTGGAATCCTCAAAAAGTCGGAGAATTCCACCTCCACGAACCACTAGCCTTCCAGACTTAATGAAACTTAGGTCGCCTGAATTGCCATTGGATTTATCGCCCAAGGAAAGTACTCCGCCATCCTCAATGACAATGATGGTTCCTCCACAAAAATTTGAATTAGGATTGGAAGACCTTACGTAATGTTTTGAACTATTATCAGGAACAGGGCCATAATTAAACCCACTAGGTTTATTGGCGTTGATGTACAGCACACCTCCATCTTCAATTACAACACCGGTTAAATAATCTCCTTCATTGGGGGTGAAGTTAAACTCAGAATTCAAGTTTGTTGGCAGCGATTTAAGGCCTGGAATAAAGTCCAATAACGACCCTAAAATCATGTCCAATAAATCAACTGGGATTTCACCCTTAAACCCTTCCTCGTGCCAATGATTTAAATCCCTTGAATTAAAAAGAATTTCATCAAAAGGAGTGACACCCTCTTGTACCATATCTTCGAAAGACTTCCCAATGTACCTGGTGTTTTTAAGGGCTGGAATTACATCCAGGGCAGAGTTTGTAGACACAAACGTAGCATGCCTGTGATTTTGTGGATTGTAGGCCTTATTGTACATAAAAGTTCCGTCTACATTCTCATTATATTTTTCAACGAGGCTGGCTGGAAGAAAACCAAATGACCCCGGCATAATATCACTTGGACTCAAAACATAGTAATCATACTTTTTGTCCAGGTAGTCTACATCCACGGTAATCCACGTTGGTATTATTCCTAGAATTTTGTGTTTATACCTCATGGTAAACCGAGCTCTAGCCAAGGTGATATTATTCGACCCAGGAGTATTGGATAATGCTTTGGCATAACAATCCACCAAAAGGCCTGCCCAGTCTGGAGATTGATTCACTCTAAAAAACTCCTTATGGCCTTCAGGTGATTTTGATGTGGAATAGGGTGTCCCAGCTAAAGCGGGCGTATTATTAAAGGTGTTCCCCAAAACAATGGCCGAATTCTTGGTTTTATTCGGAAAACCCCATTCTTCCAACTCAGCCTTTAACTCCAGAAATTTAGAAGTAGGTCCGTACTGATTATCTACGTGATTAACGAGTAATTCCCGGAACAAACTAGAATTCAGAAATTCATCGAGTGGAGTGCCAAAGTCGCGGTTTAGAAAACTCCAAATTTCCCAATTACCAAGTTCATTATCTGCAGCGGACATAAACGCCAAGGATTGAATCATAAATTGTAATCCAACGGGCATATTTATTCCTTGAAAGGGACCATTATAGCTAATCAACTGTTGTACCATGTGCTCCTCACATTCCCCTTTTTCCATTTTCGCCAAGGCCAATCTTGCTACCAAAGCCCCAGAATCAACCCCAATTATGGTAATATTATTGGCTCCTTCGTACACATCCGGATTGTCCTTAAAATGTTTGATTAATCTGACAAGTTCACGTTCATGAGTGAGGATAGAATTTAAGTTCCCATCCTTATAATCCAAATAACCTATGTCGAAATTGTTGTCTCGCAGGTTCTCAATAAAGGATCCTGGTGTATTTAACCCTGCATTTTCGAAAAACACTTCTGCAGTAATTTGATTTTCCAAATCCACCCCTTCCACGAACAAAACCAATTTATCCATTTTACCATTTCCATGATTCCCGTAAACAAAGGAGGAAAGCGTTGGACTTTGCGGGTCTTGATACTCGTAATTAAATTGAATGGGATTATTCTTGGCTTTTAACTCAGCTACGTCAAATCTGAATCGCGCGAAATAAACACCCGCTTTTAACGCTACTTTTAGTGTTCCCGTTTTAACTCCACCTTCCAAGAAACTCAGCTTGATTTCATCTTCAAAATGAATATCTCTGTATCCTTTTCCGTCTCCCAAATCAAGTTGAACGTATTGGGGTGTTTCCTTAAGTCCAAGCGGGGTTGAAATGGTGATTTTATCATCCACGCTGATTGTTTTCGCCGACATTCCAGCAAACGCCAAAGCTTGGGATTGAAAATACTGGGTATTTGTAGGATCAAGTACCAACTGATCTCCAAGTAAACTAAGGGGGGAATCAATACTTTGCCCCAAAAGTGTACTGGACTCCCCTTCTTCTGGCATCCAAGCCAATCTGGAGAACATTGAAATCAATCTCCGTTCCCCCCTATTGTCCAAAGAACTCTTGGTGATAGGATTTTGGATAGGGTCCAAGTATCCTTGGTAAACTCCTTGAATTACCTTTGAAAATTGAGTGCTCCCAAGTACTGTCGAAGTTTTGGATCCATTGAGAAGTTTTAAGTCATATAGAGAAAAGGACTTTTCATTCAAAATGGGAGCATTCGCTATTTGAGGGGGAAATAGCGCATATAGGTAATCGATTTTTTCCTTTCTGGAATTACCAGGTAGGTCATTTACCTTAATATCCTGACCGAGGAATACGGTAGAAAGGAAAATGAATATGGTATTCAAAATAAACTTTTTCATGATGTTGTAATTAGGTTATTACTATTGAGAGTTGCCTAACCCTAACCTGGAAACAAACACCGTTGGTGATTTTAAAGCGCTTAAATATGAATACTGCCCTCTAATGAAAAAGTCCCTGAATCCACTACTTTTCTACAATTCGAAAAAAAAGAGGGTAATACATCTTGGTGTCCACAAATAATGTCGATATTTGCCGGCTCAAACGCATAAACATTTTTTTAAAAAGACAAGTATGCCTGCAAAATTACGTTTACAACGCCACGGTAAAAAAGGAGCTCCTTATTACCACATTGTAGTTGCTGATGCTCGCTCTCCACGTGATGGAAAGTATATTGAGCGTATCGGTTCTTACAACCCAAACACTAACCCTGCAACCATTACACTAGATGTAGATGGATCTGTAGAATGGTTATCGAAAGGTGCTCAGCCAACTGACACTGTTCGTGCTATCCTTTCTTACAAAGGTGCCATGTACAAAAACCACTTGAGAAAAGGGGTTTTGAAAGGTGCTTTAACTGAAGAGCAAGCGGCTGCAAAGTTCGAAGCTTGGATGAAAGAAAAAGATGGAAAAATTGACGGAAAACGCGGTGATTTAGCAAAAAGCCAAGCGGCTGATGCAAAAGCACGTTTAGCGCAAGAAGTTGAAATTAAAAACAAGCGCGCTGAAGCAATTGCTGCCAAAAACGCTCCTGAAGTTGTTGAAGCTCCAGTAGTAGAAGAAGCAGCACCAGAGGCTCCAGCAGCTGAAGAGACTAAAGCAGACTCAGCGGAATAATCCATGTTCGAAAAAGAGCAATGTTTTTTATTGGGATCTGTGATTAAACCTCACGGACTAAAAGGACACGTCGCTTTTTTTATTGACTCGGATACTCCGGAAAAATACTTTAAAATGGAATCAGTTTTCTTGGAAATCCAAGGAAGCCTGGTTCCATTTTTTGTTTCTGATATTCAGCGCATCAAACCCAACATTTTTAAGGTGGGCTTGGAAGATGTGAATACCATTGCAGAAGCGGAAGAATTAGCCAAAAAAGACATTTACCTCCCCCTTACTGCCCTTCCTGAATTGCCCGATGACCGATTTTACTTCCACGAAGTAGAAGGGTATCAGTTGTACAACCGCGACGAGTTGGTTGGAGACATTATCCGCGTTATTGACTACGCCGCCAATCCTTTGTTTGAGGTGGTAGACAAAAACGACAGCAGCAAAGAGTATTTGATTCCGATGAACGACCAGTTCCTTCAAAAAGTTCGGAAAAAAGACCGCATCATTGAAATGAACTTACCAGAAGGTCTCCTGGATTTATAATTGTGTTCCATTTTAAACAATTTGCCTTACACCACGCCCGCAACGGCATGAAAATAGGAACAGACGGCGTACTTTTAGGCGCTTGGTCTACCTTCCCTCCCAACATTACCCACATTCTCGACATTGGCACCGGAACAGGACTTTTGGCATTTATGCTGGCCCAACGATTTCCACACGCCCACATTACCGGACTAGAACCCCACCCCATTAACCTCCAAGAAGCGGAAGGAAATTTGGCACACAATACTTCGTTCCCCGGACGCATAAAATTTGTTGCTGGTCGCTTGCAGGATTATGCCCACCAAAGCGGGGCCCAATTCGATGGCATTATTTGCAATCCACCGTTTTACCAGGAGAAACTCCAGGCAGAAGACCCCCAGCGGAACATGGCCCGGAATTTGCAGTTTTTACCTCCGGAAGATTTGTTTTTGGGAGCTCAGAAATTACTTAAACCGGGCGGTGTTTTTAACCTGATAATTCCAGCAGAACTTAAAGCCCGGGTGTTGGCTACTGCCACAAAAACTGGTTTTAGTTTGCAGACCGAATGCAGCGTACAAGGGCGGAGTAACAAGCCCATTAAACGCTATCTGCTCCAATTTGTGTTGGGAGAAAGCGCACCCCGTACCCCCGAAAGTTTAGTGCTAGAAAAAGCCCCGCGGGAATCCAGCGAGGCTCATCTAAAATTGGTCCAACCCTTTTTGTTGGACTAGTACTTACTGTCTCTGTATAAATGTGGTTTTACTTCCTGTTCCTGGAAAGTGATACCATGTTCTTCTAACTCATCCAATACCGGATTGTAGATTTCCGGATCGAGGGGCAGGCACACTCCTTTTTTAGTAAAAGCGCCTTTTAGGATCTGGATGGCGGCAATTCCCAAAGGAAGGCCTACGGTTTGAGCCATGGCCGTGTGGTCTCCAATTTCTCCGACCAATACCATGGAGCTGTGGCGTTCTTTGTACTTTCCGTTCTTAAAATACACAAACTTGTGCCACATCACAATCATGTCCTTATCCTCGGGATCCAAGCTCCACTTTTTCTCCAAAATCTGTTGTAAAATTTGGGCCGGAGTCGCTCCTTTTAATCCCACCATTTCATCACTAAAAATCCCCAACCATTGCATCTTCTCAAAACGCTCATCGTCTTGCGGAAGGCCCAAAAAGTGTTGGAATTTCAACTCCACAGAATCTGTGGGGCTGTAAGGTAAAAAAGCGTTGATGAAGGTCCGGTTAGTCATGTGCTCCGAATCCTCAATAACATACGAGTCGTCTGTGGCACCGAGTTGCACGAATAAATCCCAGGATTTACAAAAACCCTTGCTGCGCAAAGTTCCTCTAAATATGGTTGGAATATTCTCCAAGTCGTAGGCTTCCCGGTAACTCAAAGAATCGCGGTTGGCGTACCCTTCGAAGGTTCCATATTCTGGAATCTCAATTTTCTCGGTACGGCGGAACAATTTATGGTAGGGAATGTACTTGTATTGGTTTTCCTGAATAAATTTAACCGTTCCAGCAGAACCAGCTAACACCACGTTACGTGGGTTCCAGGTAAACTTATATCCCCACGGGTTGTTGTCGGACTCGGGAGCTACAAGCCCACCACAAAAGGACTCAAAACAGTCCATTTCATATCCGTCTGCTTTTATTTCATCCAATATTTTTTTGGCAGACATGTGATCAATGCCGGGATCCAGTCCCATTTCGCACAGCACCAAAGAGCCATTTTTAAGGGCTGTTTCGTGCAACGCTTTTACCTTGTCTGAAATATAGCTTGGGGTAATAATTTGTTTTCCCAGGTTAACCGCGTCATTCACAATATCGAAATGCAAATGGGCGGGCAACATGCTAATAATAACATCTGCTTTTTGGAGGTAGGGGGCTCTAAAATCAGCATCGAGGGCATCTCCCACAACTAATGTAGGGGTGCCTTCTCCTTTCGTTTTCCGCTCCAGCATTTCCTGACTTTTATCCATCACAATTAAGTGAAAGGAATCGGAAAGGGATTTCTTAAGGAGGTAGTTTAAGAGGGTTGAAGCGCTTCGACCTGCTCCGATAACCAATATGGTTTTCATTGTAAAAATTTTGAATCTTGAATTCCTTATCAAAACAAAGAAAAAAAACGGCTTATGTAGCTAAAAAGTATGACTTTTGAGTCGTGAAATTTTGCTTGAGCCTTTGTTTTTTACTTGCAGGACTGACTCACGGTTGGTCTCAGGGCGGATCCATCAGTGTGGAAAGCACTAATGGCCAGGACTTTCTGATGAAAGTAAATGGTTTTTTGGTGGATTCTATGGCTGCAACATCCTATTTTATGGATGGTATCGACAATGAAATTATTCGTTTAAGGTTAGAAAGTGAATCAGGAATGGTGCTTTTTAATGAAAATGTCCGCATTCAGCTCGACAAACTGAGTGCTTTTATGTTTGACTCAGAAGCAAAAAGCCTCAATCTCATTGCTCAAAGTGAAGATTTTTCGGTGGAGTTCTTGCTTTTTTCTGCCAACAAATACAATTTCCTTCAAGCAGTCCGATCCAAAAAAGAGCCCATCACCTACTCCGAAGACCCCATTAAAAAAGGGGATTTTATTCCCGATAGTGACACCATCCAAATTGATTCCAAAAAGCTGGATACACTTGCCAACGAAGTAACTCCTCTGCCCCTAGACACCAACATTCAGAAATACAGCCTTACCCCATTTTGTGAACGGGTATTGAAGGCTGATGATTTGGAGGAATTAATAAATGGCTTAGGAACAACGCCCTATGGCGCCATCCAGTTGCGTATGATTCAGAACAAACTGAAGGATAAGTGCGTGAGCACAGAGCAGTTGGGTTTGATTTTGGATGAATTGAACGACGACGAATTAAAGCTGGAGACTCTGCGTAAAGTAAAACCCATGTGGATGGATCCTTTTAACGGAGCTCGATTATCTGAGTTATTTCAATTTCAATATGCCAAAAAAGAGTTTTTCGAACTTATTAAACCATAATCAGGGCATTGGATGTGCCATGGTCGCGGTAGGAATTATCCTTTCTGCCTTTTCTGCGCACACCCTCAAAACAAAACTAAGTCCAGAGCTATTGGATTCATTTAAAACGGGTGCTCTTTATCTTATCCTGAACGGATTAGCGTTGGCATTAATAAACAATCCACCCCGCAAAAAACACTACCTGTATTGCCTCTTTTTTGGGACCCTCCTTTTTTCGGCTTCCATTTTTTACCTCGTTTTTTTCGACCTTCCTTCTAGCATCTCTTTCCTTGGCATACTAACGCCCATAGGAGGCGTTTTCATGATTCTCGGTTGGGTTTTGTTATCCATTCATTTTTTTAAATACCAAAACAAACCTTGCTCCGTTAAAGTAGATTAGGCCTTTCTGTTTATTTCTAAAAGACCCATAACAAAGCGACTAAATGTCCTTGTCATATTAAAGAAAGTACGTAGATTTGCCGTCCCTTAAAACAGGAAAAAAGACACACTATGAATCAACATGGTAAAAGAGCTGAAGGATCAAACCTGGCGTACCTAGGTTTAGGAAATGTTTCCAATGCTTATTGGAACTTATCTCCTTCTGAATTAGTTGAAGACACCATTTTGTTGGGTCAGGGTGTTCTTTCAGACACGGGAGCCCTTGCTATTGACACTGGTAAATTCACAGGTCGTTCTCCAAAGGACCGCTTTATTGTATGTGATGCAAAAACGGAAAACACAGTTTGGTGGGGAGATATCAACATTAAATTTACACCTGAAAAATACAAAAGCCTGTACCAAAGGGTAACTGCTTATTTGGCAAACAAAGATGTATACGTAAGAGATGCGAAGGCATGTGCTCATGACGAATACGAATTGCCGTTGCGCGTTGTAACTGAGTTTCCTTGGTCCAACATGTTTGCTGACAACATGTTCATTCGTCCATCCGACGAAGAGATTAAAACTTTTGATCCGGAATGGCACGTGATTTGTGCGCCTGGTTTTGAAGCCGACATCGAGATTGATGGAACACGGCAGAGCAACTTTGCAATAGTAAACTTCACGGACAAAAAAATCATTATTGGTGGAACTGGATATACTGGTGAAATCAAAAAAGGTATTTTTTCTGTATTGAACTTTGTTCTTCCACACGAGAAGAACGTATTGTCCATGCACTGTTCTGCAAACGTAGGTGAGGCTGGTGATACAGCTATTTTCTTTGGACTTTCTGGTACCGGAAAAACCACGTTATCGTCGGATCCAAATCGCCGTTTGATTGGTGATGATGAGCACGGTTGGGGTTCTGATAACAAAATCTTCAACTTTGAAGGTGGATGTTACGCGAAATGTATTGATTTGTCTGAATCGAAAGAACCACAGATTTTTAAGGCCATTAAATTTGGTGCTCTTTTAGAGAACATCAATTTTGAGGAAGGAACCAGCAGTGTAGATTACGCTGACGGATCTAAAACAGAAAACACGCGGGTATCTTATCCAATTGATCACATCGATAACATTTGTGTGCCTTCTATTGGAGAAAACCCAAAAAACATATTCTTTCTTACGTGTGACGCATTCGGTGTTTTACCTCCGATATCTCGTTTAACTAAAGGGCAGGCCATGTACCACTTTATTTCTGGATACACGGCAAAAGTGGCTGGAACTGAAGCTGGAATCACGGAGCCAACAACTGCATTTTCTGCCTGTTTCGGAGCTCCTTTCTTACCATTGCACCCAACCAAGTATGCTGAAATGCTTGGGGCAAAAATGGATGAGAATAACGTGAAGGTTTGGTTAATTAACACTGGATGGTCTGGTGGATCTTACGGGGAAGGATCTCGTATGAGTTTAAAATACACCCGTGCCATGATTACTGCGGCATTAGAAGGAAAGTTAGACAACGTTACTTTTGAGAAGCACAGCATTTTTGGATTGGATATGCCAACAGAATGTGCTGATGTTCCAACAGAATTATTGAATCCAAGGAAAACTTGGAAGGATGGAGATGCTTACGAAGCAAAGGCGAATACCTTGGCGGAAAAGTTCATCAAAAACTTCGAGAAATTTGCAGGAGATGCCAATGCTGAACTTTTAGACGCAGCTCCAAAAGTTTCGGAAAAAGCTTAATCATATTTTACCTAATTTTTAGAAATCCCCTTATCTTTCGTGGATAAGGGGATTTTTTTATGAATTATTTTTTTGCTCCAGATCACCACAACGGTGTTCTTCATTTTGATGCGGAAGAAAGCAAACACATCAGCCGTGTTTTACGCAAAAGTGTGGGTGACCTTGTTGGTGTACAAGACGGAAAAGGAAGCCGGTTTATGGCGGAAATTACCGAGCTTGGTAAAACCAAGGTGAGTGCGAAAATTAAGCAGGACACTATAGCATGTTGTCCGCGCGAAAAAGAAGACTTCGGTTTAACCTTGGCCATTGCACCCACCAAAAATATGGACCGGATAGAAATGGTGCTGGAGAAAGGAACCGAATTGGGCGTAAAGCGGTTTATTTTCATTGAGTCCAGCAACTCAGAGCGGCGGAAAATCAACTTGGAGCGGGTCAATAAAAAAATCATGAGTGCGTTTAAGCAAAGTGCTCAGTTTTGGTTGCCCGAATTTTTGGGAATACTCCCCTATTCTGATGTGATTTTAAAAGGAAAAGAACAAGATCAGCAATTCATTTGCTCGTGTACCGAGGACATAGCAACAACATCGCTTTCGGCACTTACAGGCGGGCATAAAACACTAGTACTTATAGGGCCCGAAGGAGATTTTTCGCCCAAGGAGGTACAAGAAGCCAATGACCTGGGGTTTATAAACCTAAGCTTGGGCAACAACCGATTACGAACAGAAACTGCAGGACTACTTATATGCGCGCATATTTACACCAACACTCCATGTTAAAGAAAATAAGCTTCTTTTTTGCCCTTCTTTTGGGGTCGGGCTCCATGTTGTTGGCTCAGGATAATTTGCCCCGCATAGCTCTTGTAAAATACAATGGCGGTGGTGATTGGTATGCCAATCCAACGTCCTTACCCAATTTGGTAAACTTTGCCAATCAGCAAACTCCAATGCGGATAGACACGCAGGTGGATCAGGTAGATATTGGGAGTTCCAATTTGTTCAATTACCCCTTTGTGCACCTAACCGGGCATGGGAATATTGTATTAAGTAGGTCTGAAAAAGAAAACGTGAGGAATTACTTAAGCCAGGGTGGATTTTTGCATGTAGACGACAACTATGGAATGGATGTATATGTCCGCCCGTTACTCAAGCAATTATTCCCCGATTTCAAATTGCAGCAACTGGGGCCACAGCACAAAATATTCAGCTGTTTGTTCACCTTAAAAGGCTTACCGAAAACGCACGAGCACGACAATCAGGCACCCGAGGCTTATGGTATTTTTGACAAGAGTGGGCGTATGATGGTGTTATACACCTACGAAAGTGATTTGGGAGATGGTTGGGAATCGCCAACGGTACACAATGATCCACTTGAGGTACGAGAAGCGGCCTTGCAGATGGGGGCTAATATTTTGTACTATGGATTTGTGTTGGGGGGGTATTAATGCCTGACTCTAACCCCTTTGATTTACTTCAACCTTTCGTCAAACTTTAACGCAATCTGACTAAGCACTTTGATGTTTTTCGCATCTGGATGAAGCGGATTAATCAGGTAATTATACTCTTGGGGCACGATGGAACTTGGAACTTTCAGAATTGCTGCATTGTTATTTTTCACAAAATCGTCCCCGATAAATTGGGTAAATGTTCTTGGCGGTTTTGCATCCCAATCCTTGGGTAAATCCTCTAGTTTAACTTCTTGGGCCAAAATATTATCGGGAATTTCTATCTCTATATAAAATCGATCATTGGGCAAATCCGTGTTAATATCTAAATGCACTGAAACTTCCAACAGAGCCAAAGATCTACTTTCTGCTGTGTACACCAATCGTGTTTCCTCGCTATTCCATCTGAACCCTTTTGCCTTAGAAGCGCCTATCCCTGATAAGGTGGAGTTTAGGTATTTCGCTCGTTCAATTCGATACAATTTCATTAGGCAAAATTTCCATGTTCGATTCTATTCAAACAAAATTTCACTTCGTTTATTCCGCTTATAGTATCAAGAAATTTAATAGGTGGAATCCCATTCAATGCAAGGTTAGGTTTGATCATCCAATTCTGGAATTTCTCCTCTTCACTATTAAAAACGTCCAATCCAAAATCGATGAGTTCAGATATGCGCAAAATAAGCTCGCTATCCCGGCTATCAAGTAAAGAATGACTTACTTTCTTTTTATTGTAAGTAGTTTGCGCCAACCCAACAAGATTCAAGAATAGTTTAACTGGACTATTCATTTTCTTGCTAATAATTTCGATGGAATCATAGGGGATTCCAGCCCTAATAACTTGAACTCGTTCCATTCTATTGGACCAAGCGAAGGACTTCCCATCAGCAAATAAGGTCCATTTTGGAATTTCCGTTTTCCCAACTCTTGCCTTATCAACACTTCCTTTGGTATTAAAAGGAGATATATTCAAGGGATTACTCATGATAGTTGATTTACTACTAAGATACAACCAAAGTACTACATGTGCAAGTAGCGGGTTTTCAAGAAAATGGCAAAAAAACAAACGGGTTTTAGATCAGGAAGTATAAATTAAACTTTGCTGTTTTAAGTGCATCGAAGGACACTTGAAACCTCAATAGGCTGGAAGGTATCTGGTATGTTTTTTTTCAAGCCGTAACAACCTCTTTATCAAGGCGTTGTAAACCGTGAAGGATGGACAAATTATATACTTACCTAACAAGTCTCCGGAATAAAACCGTGTCAGATACACTCCTATTTATTGCAAGTTTCAAGTCTGAAGACATAAAACAGCGGGGGCGAGGGTTATCTACACTTACATTTTTCCCCTCTTACCAATAAGCGATAGGTACAAAAACTCTGATCGTTTTATAAAATAATAATGAAGACTATAACCAAGAGCCAATTTCCAACCTTTAATGTTTGATCCTAGTTCTAATTTGACTGGATCATTTTTCTGGATATCAATTAATAGTGGTTTCGTTATACACCAGTCAATTCTAGCATGAATTTTATTTATACCATAGTTGATATTGAATGTTTTTGACTCACCGTTTTGTAGTTTCCCAACCTTAATGTCGTTAATAAATACATTTATTCCACGACCAAAATTGATAACTTGGTTAGTCCTGCTTATTTCAATTTTACTCTGATTCATTGGTGTCAAATTTTGAATTGTCAGTTGTTTGATGCAATTATAGATAACTCCTCCGCTGTTTTAAGTGTACCAAAGGACACTTGAAACAGCAATAGAAAGAAGGTCCCTGACCTAGTACATTTTGCAGAAGGCACGTGTTAAAAGCCAAGGGAAAAAAAGGCCAAGGACAGAAGAAAAGCCATCCGATTTAGCCGATGAATCTCCTGAACAAAACCGTGACAGAGACACTCCTAATTATTTCAAGTTTCAAGGCTGAAGACTTAAAACAGCGGGGGCTTTATTTAGGCTGAAATGGCTTTTTCTAGGATAAATAATTCTTCGTTTTTGCTGTTTTAAGTGTACCGAAGGACACTTGAAACCTCAATAGAAAGGAAGGTCTCTGACCTGGTATATTTTGCAGAATGCACGTGTTAATAGCCAAGGATATAAAAAGCTAAAGACAGAA
>JBLHJD010000040.1:0-16831 GCA_047618705.1 Luteibaculaceae bacterium | reverse complement strand
ACAGGTCGGTCAGCAAAACCCCAACAATAATTATCAAAATTATCTGTAGATCCAGGAAAGAATAGATTAAAGCAACCACCAGTAAATGAGCTACCTATATCCGCATTCCAACTCCCCACAGGAGTAGCCGTATTTGCAGATACCCATGCCTGATTTTCACCAACCGGGGCATCCGTAATACTTACAGATTGACTTTGTTTAATTACCTCAAGTAGACTAGAGTTGGTCGGGATCCGAAGAATGCAATCATCAAAACGATCTGCATCTTCAACTTGGGCAAAATCGGTAGGTTCATAAATAACAATTAAGGTTCCTTCTCCAACACAAAGTAACGCATCTGCATTTTGGGCAAATCGAAAACGCCTACCAATAAAACTCCCTTTATCCTGAACGTTGTACTTAGAATTTACTGAATTCCTATCAGCAAAATTGATTAGTGTGGCACCCGAAAAATTCCCATCATCAAATTCAATTCCGGCCAATTGGCCCGACTCAATAACCAATAATTCAACAAACCGTTCCCCCGGCAGCATGGACAATTCATTAACAACCAATTTAGCCGGTTTACTCCCTGCAAAAGTGTTTGCCGAAAAAATCAAAAGAAATAATAGGTAAATACAATTTCTAATCATGGGGTCAAGTTCAATGTTACATTCAAAACGTAATGTTCGAAAATACGTTGCCTACATTCGGTGTTAATTAAAAAAGGCCATTGCATACACAACGGCCTTCTTAAAAAACAATTTCACTTAATCTAAAATAATGCGGAACAATGATTCACCAGGGATGGAAAACTCAACTCTCCGGTTTAAATCTCTCGCAGTATTTACCAACATTTTTTCTTCACCAACCGGAATAGTTTGAACTGGTCTCGTTTCACCGTAACCATCGTAAGACAAACGTTCCTTATCTATTCCTTCTTTTACCAAAAATTTATAAACTGCCTTAGCTCTTTTTTTGGAAAGCTTGATGTTATACCTGTCATTCCCTACATCATCAGCATGGCCTCCGATGTGAATATTTAGTTCAGGATGCTCCGTCATGTGTTGAATAATTCCTTCCCTTAAAAAACGTTCCGTTTCTTCAGAGAAAAAAGCTTCATTGGATGCATAATAAAGTCTTGGAACATGCAAATCAATACGTGGCATTGCTCTCAAGCCCAAATCAATTACCGTAGAGTCTGAATACACATATTCCATGGTAGAAATTGGTACAAACTTGATATCATGGTATTTCTTTTCAGCCTTAATCAAGTAATTTTGACCCTGAACAAGATCAAATCTATACCCTTCTTCTCCAGTTGGAGTAATTCCTTCAACTACAACGGTATCACCACCTTCTTGAATAGACAATAGGGATACTTGAGCTCCATCTAGGAAGTTATCTCCAGTCTTCGACCGCACAGAATCATTGATTGTGAAAATCTGTCCGCCAACTATAATTTCGATGTAATTTTTATCTCTAAACTGAAATATATCATCACAACAAGTTGGGTTCATTTCTGAGTTAGAACCAATTCGGTTGGAAACAAAAAATCCTTGATCCTGTTTGTTGTCAAACACAAAATAATAATCATCCGCAGGTGAGTTTATTGGTGATAAGACGTTAACTGGAAGGTTTTCAAACTTTTTTTCGTATCCTTTTGACTTAAATATGTCATGCCCACCAAAACCAGGATGACCTGTGGATGAGAAAAACAACTCTTGGGTTTGCCTATTATAGAACGGCGTGATTTCCTCTCCTGGCGTGTTGATTTTAGATCCACAACTTTTTGCTTTCTTAAAATCTCTGGTTTTTTCGTCCACGACAGAATACCATAAATCGTATCCACCCTTAGACTTCGGACGGTCAGAAGAAAAATAGAGAACATCTAATAAGAGGTCCTGATTCCGTCTCCCAGCAGCAACGCCCAGGGTTGGGTATTTTGAGGAATAATCCGGATCATTCACAACCTCATTCAATTTTGTTGGTTCGGTCCACTCTCCGCTCTTGTATTCACTTTTCCAGATGGCGCAGATAGATTCTTTATACTTTTCAATCTTACATTTGGAAAAGTAAAAACGTTCCTGATCAAAAGAATAGGCTCCACCAACGATATCGTAATCATCTTCGTTGAATGGTCCAGGTAAAAAACCCTCATTTGTCCAGCTATGATCATCCCAAAACTTGGCCGTATAAAGGTTTCTAGATGGTCTTCTACCTAAGGCATAAAACTCATCTGTATCAGCAACTAAGGAACCAAAAATCAGGGTGTTTCTATCTACAATAATAGGAGACAACTCCATGGAAGTCTGGTTAATCTCTTCCGGCAAAGGAATAACTAACATGCTGTCGTTCCGTGCAAAACCACCATCAACATAGTACTGTTTGGCACCAGCGATTGCAGCTTTAAAAATTTTTTGTTGGGCAGATTTATCCTTTTCTCCGTATTGCTTTTTGAATTTCTTCAGATCCCCGTCAGCAGACCCCGCGTCAACATCTCTTCCGTTTTTAGTGGCCGATTTGGCCATTTGGAACCGAGTTAACAAGTCCTTTGGCTCCTTCAACTTATCAGGATCACCTTGCGAAATTAGGCGAGAAATCATATCCTCAGCCTCTCTGTAGTTCCGGGTATATTGGTACGCTTCTGCCAACATGCGCATTCGCTTAATATCCTCTGGGTTCAATTCAACATAAGGAGCAAGAAACTCAATTGCAGAATAATAATCCTGGATTTTAAAAAATTTCTTACCGTATTTCTTGAGAATTCGTGGTGAAGCTGTAGAAGGGTCAAGATCCTCGATGTTTCGTCTCCGATCGTCCGTAAATTCCTTCACTATAGTTTCACCATCCGAGTCGTCAAAGATGGAGGTATCTTGTTGGGCAGATGCAGATCCTAAACTCAATGTAAAGGCCGCAGCAAAAATAAGATGGAGAATCTTAGAGTCTTTCACTGTCAATTTTCTTTTTAAGTATCCTTGAACTCGGGGCTGTGTACAATAATGAAAATTCAAAAGAGGAATTTTTACCTGATCCAGTTTTCAGATTTGAAACGTTGGAATCGTAAGCTATGGCAACATCAAATCCGGCAACACCAACTCCTAAAGAAAGAATTACGGCATCGGGATTTTCTGAAAAACCATTTCTGGAAGAGATTCCAAAAAAGGCATTTTCCAAGATATTCCCTTTTTCGAAACGGTAACCGAAGTTACTTCCGAAAATAGAGTTGTTAACCCCACTCATACCCGTTGTATAGAAGTGTGGATCAACAAAAATCTCATCTGTTACAAACGTTTTAAAGTTGGCGTGAATTGCAGTTCGCATACGCAACTGGTTTTTATCCGTATCCTTAATGAAATTCTCTTGTGGAGAAGTAAGGTGGAAAAAACCAATACCAAATTTAGGCTTGAATTTTGGCAGATTTAATCCGTACACCAAACCAGCATTCATATCCAAATAACTAATAGCGTCATTGAACAACGGTTCTGAAGTAGCCAAGCTAGCATCGAACTCTCCTGTTTGGTTGTTGAACTGATCTGGCAAAGACAAATCACCACCGATGGATTTCATGACATACCCAGGCTGGAAGGAAATCCCAACGTTGTGTACCGAAAACTCCATGTGGTACCCGAAATTAGCAAACACCTTGGTTACATTCAACTCTGGACTCCCTGATTTATCGTTCAGGAAAAGCAATCCAGCCGTTAATTTTGTATCACGGACATAGATGGGCATATCAATTCCAGCGGAGAAAGTAACATACGGATCTGGAAGAATGTTCCATTGATTCCTGTAGTTAAACGACGCTCTATACCCCCCTACATACATCCCAGATAATGCTGGGTTCAAGGACAATGGACTATGCCGGTAGTTGGAGAAATGAGGATCTTGAGCCCCTAATTCCAAGGTCAAAAACGCGGCGAATGCAATGATGATAAATTTCATCTTATTTGTTACAGCAGTGGTGGAACACTTCATAGAATCCCTTTTTGTTTAATCCCGCAATATATAAATTCCCGCTTCAAATCTAAAATAAAGATGCGCTTATTCCTTTTTATTCGTGCAATTCAGCCGATTTTGGGCCAAATAATCCGCCTCAAAAAAACTAGCAATGGTTAATTCCACTGATTTTCCCCAACGAGCAACCAATGTTGCTTGCTGGTCGTGCAAAAAACAGGACATAAATTTGGGGCTCATTCCTTTTTGGAATTTCCCATTTCTTAGATAAAACCCAAAAGGCATTTTTACTTGCTTCAAGCAGAAATCGTACCCTTTAAAAACTAAAATTGAACTTTGAAAACTTCCTAGAGTTGTGGCCCATAAATATGGCCCATTTACGGGGTGAATATTTGGTGTAACAGACTCTATATTAATCACTTCGTACAAGCGAGATTCCCATAAGGAATGAATTCCCAATTGCCCTGTTAGTTGTCCATCATAGTTTTCTGTGGCATGAAGAGGAACACAAATATCACTCGCGTAATGGCAAATTTCACCAAACAAGCGAATAATTTTTAAGGTGTCCTGATTTGATATTGCCCAGGACATTTTTCGAATAAAATGGAGCAAATTGGGAATGGCGCAACCAAATTCACCCTTAAACAAAAGAGAATCGGGATAGGAATCCAAATTTTGAAAATGGTCATAATCCGTATAATGCCTACAGTTTTCGGATTCAGAACCGTGCCTCCTTGTGTCTGGAAGCACAGCAAAATGCTTTAACTTTTCTCTAAATCTTTCCTCCTGCATCCAGCTAAACTGTTCAGGGACATATTGAACTGCTTCCAATACAATATCCTGGTGGGCAGAAAACCCCCAAAATGGGAAGCATAAAAAAAGGATGTTAGCTAAAAACATCCTTAAAAATAACTTAGACCATAGGAACTAACCTCCCCTGTTCTGATAGGATAGGGATAACATCTACTTGGTTGGGAGTTAAGCAATATTTAATATCCGCATTTAAATTCAGGTTCCGCAATCGCCTCCGGTGGGAAGAAGCCTTCAAAAAGGAAAAAGGTTTTTCCTTTGCTCCTTCATACAGGACTATACTTGACAAAGTACTGTCGTTTTCAAAAGTAAATCCTGAGGAGCGCAACCCTGCGGCAATGGCGCCGGCACAAATAGTATCCTCGAGGTTAAATTTGTTATTCCAGCCGCTACCCAATAAAAGAACATCTTCTTTTTGCTTACTTAAAAAGACAACAAGAGCTTCTAAGTTTATTAGTGAACCGATTAAAACAGTTTTAGCTACGGAGGCAATTTTCACCGCTTTGGTTCCATTGGTTGTACTGATCACCACTTCTTTTCCCTTCAAAGCAGGATCCATAAATCCGAATGGAGAATTACCCAAGGTAAACCCTTCCACAATTTGCCCTTTTCTTTCCGCAGCTACAATGGCTCCTTTGTCTTTGAGGTTTTGGGCTTCCTCAATGGTTTCCACGGGTAAAAAGGATGCCACTCCATGGTGCAAACCAGCGCAAATAGCGCTGGTAGCACGGAGTACATCAATAACTACAACTATACCTTGTCCCGAAAAATAATAATCAAATTTATCCGGTGTAAAACAGACTTCAACTTTTGGCATTCCTTAGTTCCCTTTGTAAAATGGTAAGGAAGCTACTTTGGCCGCCACTTTTTTCTTCCGAATTCCAATAAAGATATCCGAACCTGTTCCAGCAAAATCGGTACTTACATAACCAAGGCCAATTCCTTTTTGCAGACATGGACTCATAGTACCAGAAGTAACCACTCCAATTTGGTTATCGTTTACATCCAAAATTGGATAATCTTGACGGGCAATTCCTTTTTCCATTAACTCAAATCCAACCAATCTTCTTTTTGGACCATTCGCCTTAATTTTCTCGAGTAAGGAATCATCAACAAATGACTTGGTAAATTTGGTAATCCAGCCAAGACCCGCCTCAATGGCGTTTGTTTCATCAGTGATATCATTCCCATACAAGCAGAACCCCATTTCCAAACGAAGTGTATCCCGTGCTGCTAATCCAACAGGAACAATTCCAAAATCCTTTCCTGCTTCAAAAACAGCTTTCCAAACTGCTGGAGCTTTGTCTGCTGGAATGTACAATTCGAACCCACCAGATCCGGTATATCCCGTTGCTGAAACTATTACATCCGTTACCCCAGCAAAAGTTCCTTTATTAAAAGTGTAATATTTCATTCCAGCCAAATCCAAATCTGTGAGCGACTGCAATGCTTCAGCTGTTTTTGGCCCTTGAACCGCTAACAATGCCATAGAATCGGATATGTCTTCCATATCTACATTCCATTCATCGTTTTGCTTAATCCAGTTCCAATCTTTTTCAATATTGCTGGCATTCACCACCAATAAATACTCGTTTTCTTGAATTCTGTATATCAAAAAGTCATCAACAATCCCTCCTTTTCCGTTGGGCATGCACGAATATTGCGCTTTTCCATCCACCAATTTAGAGGCATCATTGGATCCAATTTTCTGGATTAGATTTAAGGCGTTTTCTCCTTTCAAAAGGAATTCGCCCATGTGGGAAACATCAAAAACCCCCACTCCATCACGCACGGCCTGGTGTTCTTCATTAATTCCAGAATAAGAAATAGGCATATTGTAACCTGCAAATTCGGCCATTTTAGCCCCCAAGTTTTCATGGATCTTAGTCAGCGGTGTATTTTTCATATTTGCGAAATAAAGCTTTATTGAATTGCGCAAATTTAAAAATTTGAAGATTGCATAAAGAAACTATTTTTGTTCTGTGCTAAATCCTTTAAAACATCAGAGTACACCGAGGTGGATTATTCTACTTATTGATTTCATTTTAATTGAAATTGGTTTTGTGCTTGCCTATAACCTGCGATTTAATTTTGACATCCCCCAATTGGAATGGGAAAACTACCTTATATCCCTGCCCTATTACTCTGCTACCCTACTAGCCACTTTCCTTTTCCTTAAAACTTACAGTGGAATTATTCGCCACACAGACAGTGAAGAAATATCAAAAGTCATTCAAGGAATTGGTATTTCAACTGTTGTTTTATTCCTTGGAAATTGGGGTTATTATTTTTTATTCACCCACAAATTATATTTCCCTCAGTCTGTTTTAATAATCCAGGTTCTGTGTAATTTATTTTTACTTCTCACTTTTCGTTTCAGTGTTCGGTGGTTGTATCAGCGAATTACAAATCCCATAAAGGGAAAAAGAAGCGTAATTATTTATGGAGCTGGAGAAAGTGGATTAATCACCAAAAAGACCCTAGAAAGGGACGTTGAAAGCAAAATGCGGGTTGTTGCCTTTATGGATGACAACGCCAAGTTATGGGGTAAAAAAATTGGGGGAATAAAAATCTCCAATCCTGAGCATTTTTCCTCTTTAGCCAAAAAAAGCAATGCATCCAGCCTGATTATTTCCATTCAGGGAATTAGCTTAAAGGACATCCAAAAAACCATTGACGAAGCATTAGAATTGGGTGTAGAAGTTCAGAATGTGCCACCGGTGAGTAAATGGATTCAAGGGAAACTTTCTGCCAACCAAATCAGAAGTATCCGGATCGAAGATTTATTGGGCCGATCTACAATTCAAACAAACAACGCTAATATCCTCGGTTTTTTTGCCAAGAAAACGGTTTTAGTTACGGGGGCAGCTGGAAGTATTGGGAGTGAATTATCGCGGCAATTGGCCAGTTTAAATTGCACCAAATTAATCCTCTTAGATCAAGCTGAATCGGCATTATACGATTTGCAGCAGGAGTTAATCTCCATTCATCCAGGGGCCGCAGAAAAAATTGAGTTTGTGATTGCGGATGTGTGTGACACTCAACGCTTAGAAAAACTGTTCACGTACTTGTGTCCTCAAGTAATATTCCACTCTGCTGCCTACAAGCACGTTCCATTAATGGAAAATAATCCGGCTGAGGCAATCCGGGTAAACATACTGGGAACAAAACGACTTGCCGATAAAGCCCATGAATTTGGGGTAGACCAATTTGTAATGGTGAGTACTGATAAGGCTGTAAACCCAACCAATGTAATGGGTGCCAGTAAAAGGGCCGCTGAGATTTATGTCCAAAACCTCAATGAAAAAAGCAAAACGGCCTTTATTACAACCCGGTTTGGGAACGTTCTTGGGTCCAATGGATCTGTGATTCCTTTGTTTAAAAAGCAAATTGAAAATGGAGGACCAATAACGGTTACGCACCCCGAAATTACGCGCTATTTCATGACCATACCAGAAGCCTGTAGTTTGGTTATAGAAGCCGGTATTATGGGTAAAGGAGGTGAGATTTTTGTGTTCGACATGGGGCAAAGTATCCGCATTATTGATTTGGCCAAGAAAATGGTAGAACTATCTGGACTCCAATTAAATAGGGATATTGAAATCAAATTTACCGGATTGCGGGAAGGGGAGAAACTGTACGAAGAATTACTCAATGATGCTGAAAAAACCCGGGAAACGCACCACCCAAAAATAATGATAGCAGATATTTCCTTACCTGTTATTGACCAAAGTTTTGAAGATATTTACGCCCAATTCGAAACTGATTTGCCCATGCAAAAAAACGAACAATTAGTTCGGGGTCTGAAGGTGTTGGTTCCGGAATACAAGAGTAATAACAGTGTGTATCAGGAATTGGATTAACTACCCGTGCATGGTTTCGGATTTCCCATACTTTTGGATAACCTCTGCCTCGTATTGCAAGAAGTCTTGCCAGCGTTGATCCACATCCATATCTTTCCCATACTTTTTGGCAAAACCTAAAAAGGTGGTATAGTGGGTCGCTTCAGAAATCATTAATTCTCGGTAAAATTCACGCAACTCAGGATCGTCAATTTCCTCAGAAAGTAATCTAAACCGTTCACAACTTCTGGCTTCCACCAAAGCCGAAAACAATAAGCGATCTACCAATAAACGGGTGCGATTCCCTCCGCCTTTTTGAACAAATTTGAGCAAGTCGTTTACATATTCATCTTTCCGTTCCCTACCCAAAGTTAGGTTCCGTTTTAGGATCATTTCATGGACCATTCCAAAATGTTCCATTTCCTCGATGGCGATTTTGGTCATTTCCGTAACAACATCTGGAAACTCGGAGTACTTTACAAGCATGGAAATGGCATTTGAAGCCGCTTTTTGCTCACAATAAGCGTGATCGGTTAAGATCTCTTCAATATTTTTTTCAACGATGTTTACCCACCTTGGATCGGTTGGTAGTTTTAACCCGAGCATTACTCCTTTCTGTTCCATGGGACAAAGGAACAAAAAGGAACAAATTAGGCAAAAAAAAACCCTGGAATAAATTCCAGGGTTTTTGTTAAGTAATTATAGAGTCCTACTGAAAAACAGCATCCGATACTTTAGAATTCACTTCCAACGCAGTTGTTTTCATCGAAATCTTTTGAGGACCATCAATGGACATTAAATGTGGGAACTTCACTTTATTAACGGTCTTATAATCAGAAAGTTTAGTGATTTGTGTTACTTCTCCAGCTCCAGGAACTTCTTGCGTACTAACTGTCTGTACTTTTAGTCCTGTTTTAGCATCATAGTAGTGCGAGGATGTAGAACCGGCTTTATTGGTAATGTCAAGAACATAACAATCAGCCCCTTCTACAGTTTCAACACCCACTACTTCCATGGTATTCTCAGAAGTTGCAAAATTACGTTCACCGAACATTACCGCAGAAGCTTTCACTGTTTCTAGTTCTTCTCCTGCTAGATCTTTCGATCCAGTTTGCATGTTCACTGACTTTCCTTTTGTTCCATCAAACACTTGCTTTTGAGCAACCATTCCAT
Organism: Luteibaculaceae bacterium; assembly: GCA_047618705.1. GTDB lineage: Bacteria > Bacteroidota > Bacteroidia > Flavobacteriales_D > Luteibaculaceae > JBLHJD01. Next base: position 7,070 of record JBLHJD010000040.1, on the reverse strand, counting down.
TAAACATAATGCTCATAGAGTATTTGTTTGGAGCCTTTTTGTACACCGTAAAGTCCAAAGACATGCCATCCATTCCAGCAACAGCTACTTCTCCAACTTGCTTTATATCCTTCACTTTCTTCAGGATTTTAATCGCCTTTTTCATGTCCGATGAATTTGTAATAGCCAAGATGTAATTATCTGCGATGGTTTGTGGGGTAACACCTTCTGGAGCATCTTTTCTTAAAATACCACTGATTGTGTTTCCTTCTAGGTCGTAATGGTTTACTTTTCCATTTGCATCAAACCGGGCCAATTTCTCGGCAACTTCCATTTGATTACCAACAACCAAAATGTTAGCTGCTTCTGGACGCAAATATTTACGCGCCATTTCACGAACATCTTCAATGGTTACACTTTCAACCTGAGTTAGGTATTCTTTGTAATAATCTGCTGGCAACTTGTACCGATCCATGTTTAAGGCAAAACGAGCTACCGTTTGTGGGCTTTCCAGTGAACGGCCAAAACTTCCGGAAAGGGAGTTTTTCACCATCTGAAGATCTTCCGCAGAAACATCCTCATTTACCATTCTGTCCAATTCGTACAAAAATTCAACCACAGAAGAATCTGTAACGTCATTTCTTACAGAAGCATAAGCGGTAAAACTTCCTCTCAGTTTATCTGAATTCAAAGAAGAACGAGCACCATAGGTGTACGCATGCTCTTCCCGAAGGTTTTGCATCAAACGTCCCAAGAAAACACCACCACCAAGGATGTTGTTCATTACTCGAACCTTAATTTCGTCTTCATGTCCAGGAGTAAGGTCAAAAGGGAAGGTAATTTGCACCACCGATTGAACTGCACCTGTTTTGTTTACAAAAGCGACATGGTTTTTGCTTGGAGCATCTTTAATTGGATACTCGGCTGTAGGAACATCGCCTTTTGCCCACGTCCCAAATGCCTGGTTAACCAATTTTTTAGCCTCAGCAAGGTTTATATCTCCAACAACTACTAAATAAGCGGTATTTGGCTTAAAATAGGTGTTGTAATACGCTTTACAGTCTTCCAAAGTAATGTTGTTCACCGTGGTTTCCGTAACAACTTCACCATAAGGATGATCTTTCCCAAAGTTCAATACCTTGGAAACGTTAGAAGCAATAGAATTGGCATCTTCCTTTTGAGAAGCCAAACCGGATAGCGTTTGCTTTCTGATTTTATCAAATTCCTCTTCTTTAAATGATGGATTGTACAGGATGTCCGTCATTAAAGCCAGCAAATCTGCTGAGTATTTCTTTAAGGATGTCCCATACATTCCATTTCCGGAAGTTGAAATACTAGCTCCAATAAAATCAATTGCTTCATCGATATCCGCTTTTGATTTTGTGGTAGTTCCTGTTTTCAGAATTTGACCGGTTAAATCGATCATTCCAGCTTTATCCCCTTCCATTACTGGATCGTAGTCTAAGCTTAACTGGAAACTCACTTTTGGGATTTTGTGGTTTTCTACCACGATCACTTTTAGACCATTGTCTAACGTGAAATTTTGCGATTCTTTAATTTGAATCTTTGGCGCTGGTCCTGCAGATGGTACCACAGAACGGTCCACTTGTGCAGAGGAGGTAAATCCAATTACAAGGGCGGCAGCTAAACTTAATATCTTTTGCATGTTTATCATGTTCAAGTTCTCCAATTATTTTTCCTCTGACTTCGGTAAATAATACAATACCACTCTGTTTTCAGGGGTAAAATATGTTTTTGCCACACGCTTAATATCGTCCGCTGTTACTTTCATGTAGCGGTCGATTTCCGAGTTAATAAGGTTGGCTTCTCCAAAGTACATGTGGTAGTTAGCCAAAGATTCGGCAACACCAACAACTCTTGAGTTTCCAGAAGCAAATTGATTTTCAACTTGGTTCTTTAGTTTGGTTAATTCCCTTTCTGTAATCAGTTCTTCTTGCACTTTTACGATCTCCTCATTTAACGCCGCTTCCGCTTTTGATGGATCTACTCCTGCATTACAAATCATGTAACTTAAAGTAACCCCAGGGTGCTCCAATGGGAAAGGGAATGCAAATGCCGCAACAGCTAATTGATCCTGGTCAACAACTCGTTTGTGGAAACGAGAACTTTCTCCTCCAGACAACAAAGTAGCCAACATATCAACAGCATAAAAATCGGGTGTTCCTTGCGCCGGAATACGATACGCTTGGATAACTCCAGGAAGTTGAACATTGTCGAAAACAGTGTCTCTTACTTCTCCACCTAAAGCTGGTTCAACAACCGTAGGGCGTGGAATATCTTTAACTCCTTTAGGAATGGTTCCAAAATACTTGGCAATTAATTTTTTGGTTTGAGCAATGTTAATGTCTCCACCAATAGATAAAACTGCGTTGTTAGGAACATAGAACGTTTTGTAAAATTCCATAAACTCCTCCAAGCTAGTTTGGTTTAGGTGCTCCATGGAACCAATGGTAGTCCACTTATATGGGTGGACAGTGTACATACGTTTAAAAACTTCGGCAAGAACCGACCCATAAGGCTGGTTGTCCATCCGTTGTCTTTTCTCTTCTTTTACAACTTCGCGCTGGGTTTCAACACCCACTTGTTCCACTTTGGCATGCAACATCCGTTCCGACTCCAACCAAAGGCCTAATTCCAACTGATTGGAAGGGAGTACCTCATAGTAAAACGTTCTGTCGTTCGAGGTGTTCGCATTTAGCGTTCCTCCAGCATTTTCGATGTACTTATCAAATTCACCGCGTTCAATGTTTTCAGAACCTTCAAACAAAAGGTGCTCAAAAAAGTGAGCCATTCCTGTCCGTGTTGGATCTTCATTTTTTGAACCTACGTGGTACATAACCGTTACTCCCACAATGGGAGTAGAGTGGTCCTCATGTAAAATAACATGCAGGCCGTTGCTGAGATCGTACTCAACATAATTGATTTTACTCTGAGCGCTTGTACTCACTGTGAGGGCGGTGGCTGCAGCTATTAATCCGTATTGCAACTTCATAATTTCGTTTAGAATTTTGAAGGTTAAAAGTAATTATTCTGATATAAAAACAACCATTGAAAGGATAACAGGTCTATTATGAGTGTAATTGGCTTTCCTATAATGAGGCAACTAATTGCTGGAATTAAGAATCATTACCAATAAAAAGGCCAAACCCCTTAATTATTAAGGCTTTGCAAATTCTGCAAACTCAAAAAAGGAGAAAAAAACACCCTTTATAGGTGATAATTTGGTGTTTATATTCAATAATCATTTTTAAAGCCGATTTTTTTTAATTTAATTTATGACCCTAATTAATTCCATAACTCATGTTCACTAGTTTTGGAATGACCACTTTAACCTTAAAATATGGGAGTAGCCGAAAGAAGATCACGTGAAAAAGCAGAAAGAAAGAAAAGTATTGTTGACGCAGCAGAAAGAATATTTTTTGCCAAAGGAATTGACAATGCTTCCATGGATGAAGTGGCAGCGGAGGCTGAGTTGAGTAAAGGAACCTTGTATTTATATTTTAAAAACAAAAGCGAATTATACCGGGCAATTTTGAGGAGAGCTTTTAGTGCACTAAACGAAATCCTGAACAAATCAATCAACCCACATATGAATGGGTTTGACCGGATAAAAAACATTGGAGACTGCTACATCAATTTCTCCAAAACGCACCGGGGTTACTTTGAGGCCATCTTGTTTTATGAAAACGATTTACTAGAACTTAAACCCGATGAAAAAGAAAACCTAAAATCAATCATTGCTGGAAACGCTTTATTGAGTGTGGTTGTTGAATCTATTGAGTTGGGAATTGCAGACAAATCATTGCGACCAGAGATAGATCCTACCCGGACAGCCCTTTTACTTTGGTCTGAGCTAACGGGTGTAATGTTGATGATTAAGAAAAAGATTCTCATCATCCACCATTACTTTAATATCACCCCTGAGGCTTTTATTGAAAACTTCATTGAAAATCAAAGCCGGGCTTTAGGTTCCAGCGAAGAACTAAAAAAGCGGGGGCTTATTTAAGCTCCCTCTTTTTGTATCAATTCCAATCCTATTCGTTTTTTATCCTGATCTACACTAATAACCTTGACCAATACTTGCTGATTTAAATCAACAACTTCCAGGGGATCAGAAACAAATCCACTCTTTAGTTTGGAAACGTGGATTAGTCCATTTTCCTTGATTCCCAATTTCACAAAAGCCCCAAACTGGGCAACATTTGAAATTATTCCGGGAAGTATCATGCCCACATGCACGTCCGATATACTGCGGAGGGCTTCTGAAAAGGCAAAGGCCTTCACGAATTGCCTTTTCCTTCGGAATGGTTTAGCTAATTCTTGGAAAACCGATTTATCATCTAGACTTTCACTTTGTTCTTCCCCCGCTTTGGCCAGCTCCATCAAATGATCTCTATCTTGAAAAAAGGCGGGACTTAACTCCACATTTCTGCTCTTTAACCAATTTTTGAAAAAGGCATATTTCTCTGGGTGGATAGAGGTATTATCAAGCAAATCATTCCCTTCCCTCACCTTTAAAAACCCGGAACATTGCTCATATGCCTTAGGCCCTAGTCCTTTTACCTTGAGTAATTCTTTCCGGTTTTTAATCCGACCATTAACAGTTCGGTAGTCTACAATATTGGCCGCTGTTGTTTGATTTAATCCAGCAACATATTTTAATAATTCGGAGCTTGCAGAGTTGATATCTACTCCTACCTCATTAACCACTGAAACCACGGTAGTTTCCAAGCCCTGCTCCAACTTCTTTTGATCTACATCATGCTGGTATTGCCCAACTCCTAAACTTTTGGGATCTATTTTAACCAATTCTGCCAATGGATCTTGCAACCTTCTTCCTATACTAACACTACCACGAACAGTGACATCATAATCTGGGAGTTCCTTGCGTCCAATTGTACTTGCTGAATAAACGGACGCACCATCCTCATTCACCATGTACACCTCAATGTCCCTAGTCCATTTTATCTTCCCGATGAAATTCTCGGTTTCCCGTCCTGCTGTACCATCCCCAATTGCAATAGCATCAACTTTGTAGGATTCTACCACGTTTTTCACTTTTTTTAAGGCCGCATCAACTTTTAGCTGAGGCGGATGCGGATAGATGGTTTCATTGAATATGAGTCCTCCCAAGGCGTCAATTACCACCATTTTACATCCCGACTTAAATCCTGGATCAATGGCCAGAACAATTTTTTCGCCTAGGGGCTCGGAAAGCAAAAGGGTTTTTAGGTTTTTCTGAAATACGCTTATCGCTTTTTCCTGGGCTTTTCTGGATAGTTCCTGTTTAAGCTCCGTTTCGATGGAAGGACACAGGTAGTTTTTTACTGCGCTTTCAATTGCGTCTTGCCTTAATTCCTTGTACTTAAAATTGAAAACAGGAAATACTTTTCCGATTCCCCGCACCAAAAAATCTTCTTCAATTTGGCATTGGACATTGAGCAGTTTCTCCTTTGCCCCTCGAAACATCCCCAAAATTTGGTGAGAGGAGGCTTTGGTCCAATGCGTTTTGTATTCAAAATAATTCGTATAATGCTCTGCTTCTTCTTTCTTTCCACGTGCCGGCTTTGACGTTAAGTATGCATATTGCCAAAAATTATCCCGGGTCATTTTTCGGAATTCCGCATTTTCGGAAATAGATTCCACAATTAAGTCCAATACACCTGATAAAACTTCGTCTCCATTGGAAAAATCAGAGGAAATGTACCGTTGCCAATCTTTTTTCCACCCCACATCCCGGCCTTGAATTATCCCTAAATAAAGGGGTTCTAATCCGGCGTCACGTGCTTTTTGAGCCTTGGTTTTTCGTTTTGGTTTAAAGGGTAAATACAAATCCTCAATTTCTGCAAGGGTTTGGGCCAATTTCACCTTTTCCAACACCGATGAGTCTACCCCCAGCTCCCGTAGACTCTCGAGAACATAAATGCGGCGTTCCTCCATTTTTTCATGGATTTCCAAATCTTCGGCCAGTTGAATTAACTGCACTTCATCTAGGCCTTTGGTTTGTTCTTTCCGGTACCTAGAAATAAAAGGAATGGTTGCCCCTTCTTTTAATAACTTTATAGCCTGAAGAACTCCAACTTTATCGGTTTTTGTACCTTTTGCAAAACCGTTAGCAAAACTGTTGATTTGATCCATAATCCATGACAAAAAGGGAACAACTATACCAAATAATTTCCAAAGCTGACTCCCCGGCTGGGAAAAGATTTAATGTGCTTATTTTTTGGGCTATTATTTTAAGTGTCCTGGTTGTTTTTTTAGAAAGTGTTCCCGACTATCAAGAAAGTTATGGAAGTTGGTTTTTACGTATTGAGTGGATTTTCACCTTCCTTTTTTCTTTAGAATATTTAATTCGGATATACACAGCTCCTAACCGGCTAAAATATATAACCAGCTTTTTTGGGCTAGTTGATTTGCTCTCCATTCTCCCCACCTTCCTGGGTGTCTTTATCTCAGGTACTCAAAGTTTAATGGTAATCCGCTCCTTGCGTTTAATGCGGGTTTTCCGGGTTTTAAAATTAGCTGCATTCCTAAAAGAAAGTGACCAATTAAGAAATGCACTGAAAAGTAGTCGGCCAAAAATCATTGTTTTTTTGGTCGCCATTTTATGCATTTCTACCATCACAGGAACCTTGATGTACCTGATTGAAAGTCCAGAAGCCGGTTTCACTTCTATACCAAGATCTATTTACTGGACCATTGTTACCTTAACAACAGTGGGTTATGGAGATATTGCTCCTGTTACGGTAGTAGGCCAATTTTTAGCAAGCATATTAATGATAATGGGTTACGCCATTATTGCGGTGCCAACCGGAATAATTACAAAGGAAATTGTAACCGCCGGGAAACCAGCTCGGGTTTGTGATCGGTGCAAAGAACCCAACCCCGAATCGAGTAATTTTTGTGGTAAATGTGGGCACGAAATTTCTTCCTAGTAATCAAGATACGTCACTTCCTGATTTTCTGGATTCGAATAGCCGGTTGGCTTTTAGCGGGTGTTTATTGGTTATCCGACGTTAAAAATGGATACCCTCTTTCCTTAAAATATAAAAACAATTTTCTTCATTTTT
>JBLHJD010000039.1:0-17230 GCA_047618705.1 Luteibaculaceae bacterium | reverse complement strand
TGGCAGACCAACTCATGAAGGCAGAAATTTTAGCTACCCTGAGTGCAGCTGGATTAGCTGATGTAGAAGTTGGATTGGTTTTCCATGAAGCCCTGTTGGGTTTTTCAGCTAAATTGGAAAATCAGGAGCTTCTTATATTAGAAAGTCTACCCATTATTGACTTCATAGAGCAGGATCAAATATTTGATTTGGTTGGAAAAAAAGACCCAAAAACATCAACAGGCAATCAGCTGAAAGCCCAACAAACTCCTTGGGGAATAAACGCCACAGGAAGGGCTAATGGTTCAGGGAAAAGAGTGTTTGTTATTGACACAGGAGCAGATTTAGACCATCCTGATTTGAATGTAAACCAAGATTTATCCACTTCGTATGTTGGTGGTAATGGCGGTGGACTACTCGGATTTTTATTTGGCGGAAGTGGAGACACTGGATCACCCGAGGATGGTCATGGACATGGAACTCATGTTGCTGGAACTATAGCGGCAAAAGACAACTCGGTAGGGGTTATAGGCGTTGCTTACGGTGCAGAAGTGGTTGCCATTAAAGTTCTGGACAACAATGGTTCAGGAGCTACCTCTGGAGTTATAAAAGGGGTGGATTACGTTGCGGCCAATGGTGTACCCGGAAATGTAGCAAACATGAGTTTAGGTGGAGGAACATCATCTGCATTAGATCAAGCCGTGCAAAATGCTGCAGCACAAGGAATTTTGTTTGCCCTTGCAGCCGGAAATGAAAGTCAACACGCAAATACCAGTTCACCTGGAAGAGCAAATGGCTCCAACATTTACACTGTTTCTGCCTTCGACAGCAATGGGAAGTTGGCTAGTTTTTCGAATTATGGAAATCCACCCGTAGATTTTGCTGCCCCAGGTGTGGGGACCTACTCCACCTACAAAAATGGAGGGTATGCAACCATGAGCGGAACGTCTATGGCCGCACCCCATGTAGCTGGTATTTTACTCATTCGAGGAGGAGCTCCTGCTAGTTTCGGAGTTATTTCGGGAGATAAAGACAGCTCACCAGACCCAAAAGCACACATTTAAACCAAAATAAATATTCAAAAAAAGCCCCAATAATTGGGGCTTTTTTTGTGCAATAAAATATCTAAGGAATGAGTTAAGAGGAGTGTTTTCAGTCATTCAAAAAAAGAAAGCGCACTATTAAAAACTCGCAATCACCAATGAACTAGCGGTGGTATCTACCGGATAATACAACAATAGAATTGATGTAATAATGTTGGCTTTATACGTAAACAAAAGCCCCAATAGGTTAACCAATAGGCTATCACAACTTTCCAGAAAGGATTTTTACTGAATTTCCGATCGGAAATAGTCATGCTTTCTGGGAACACCAAAAACTGCAGCTTTTTTCGGAGCCGGCGGATAATTTCATAATCTTCCATAATTACAAACGCCTCATCAAATCCTCCAACCTTCAAAAAGGTTTCTCGTGCCACCAATAAACCTTGGTCGCCACCTCTAAAACACAAGAGAGGAAAACGCGTTAAATAACTATTCCAGGACAAAATGGCCTGCTTACTATTATAGGCGAACCGGAAACTCCCAAATTGCTTTGGATTTTCCATTACCCTTTCTGCAAACATGTGCCAACTTTTGGGAGGGATGCAATCGGCATGCAGAAAAAACAACACGTCCCCCTGGGCTACCTTGGCACCCGCGTTCATTTGGATGGCCCTTCCTTTTTCGGTTTGGATATAGTGGTGAAATTTAGACGCTATAGAGCCCGTTTTATCGGTACTTCCCCCATCCACTACGATTAACTCAACTTGCCCCGCCTCTTGAAAAAAATCCACTACTTTTTGGAGGTTCTCAAATTCGTTAATTACAGGGACAATCACCGAGACTTTGGGGATTTCATTTGACATTCCGAAATTCTTTTGTTAGACTTGGCAATCTTCCTTTTTGGCAGGTACGTAAATGTAGCAAACTAAGATATTCATGGCCTTTATTAATCGTTGGAAATTCGCCGTTCTATTTATTCTCCTAGCCATCGTTGCAGGGATTTCTTATCAGGCTAAAGATTTAAAATTAAGTTACGATTTTGAATCTTTTTTTCCTGAAAACTCTGAAGAGTTGGATAACTACAATGCTTACAAAGACAAATTTGGTGGAGATGCTGATTTTCTGCTTTTAGGCATCCCTCTTCCAGCTGGTTTTAACACGGCAGTATTACAAAAATTAATCAGCCTAAAAAAGAATTTAAAAAACCTACGTCACGTTCGGGAATTGAACTCTCCACTCGACTTAAAAATTCCCATCCAAAGCCCAATGGGCCTAATTCCAGTACCTCTTTTCCAGGAATCGGACCAAGAAAGCTGGACGAATAAACTGATTCAATTCCAGCCCTTAATCCTCCCCTTTCTCGATTCTTCACAAACCAGAATGGCTTTGCGTGTAGAACTCGAAAACAACCTATCTAAGGTGAAATCAGACCTGGTTTTGGCCCAAATACAGGGCATCATGGACGGGACCTTCCCCAATGGTTATTGCCTGGCTGGCCGAATTCATGGTCAGAAGGTGATATTAGACAAAATGGGAGATAACCTGAAAATTTTTTCCATATTGGGAGCATTGCTTGTGGCCTTTTTCCTTGGTTTGTTTTTTCGATTTCCCTGGGGGATTTGGGCGCCAATACTTCTTTTACTCTTGGTAAGTGGAACAACGGCCGGAGTTCTTGGCCTTTGTGGAATACCCCTCAATATTTTGGGAACCATTATTCCTACCATTCTTTTTGTAGTTACCTGTTCAGATGCTATTCATTTAATGGAACGGTACATCCATGAATTAAAGAATGGTGAAAACAAGCTTGAAGCTTTAAAAACGAGCTTTAAGGAAATTGGGGTTGCCACCTTCCTTACCTCACTAACCACCTGTATTGGTTTTGCCGCTTTGCTGGCAATTCCCATCATTCCAATTCAACAATTTGGAATCCAAGTTAGTATTGGAGTTGCCATTGCTTACCTCCTCACCTTTTCCTTTTTTATTACCCTCATTCTTATTTTACCGCTTCCAAAAATAGCTTCAAAACCGCATGCCAACTGGCGACGCATTTTAGGTAAAACATTCTATTGGATTACCCGAAAACCGAAGCAGTTATGGATGATTTCAACGATTCTAATTGTCCTTTGTATCCTTGGTTGTTTGCGTTTGAGTGTCAACAATCAACTATTGGAAGATTGGGATAAATCTAGTGATGCCTACCAAGGTTATGTGTTTTTTGAAGATCATTTTGGGGGAATTAGACCCATTGAATTTGAACTAACCTTGGGAACAAAGGAAATCATTGACTCGGATAATTTTTGGTTGGAAATCGAGGAACTCAGTTCCTACCTCGTTGCCCATTATGGCATTACCCAACTTGCTAGTCCCAGCACTATTCTTCACCAGTTAAATGTGGTTGATAACCTGGGCGGGAGTGAGCTAAGTATGAAGACGAAGCGGGGTTTTGTAAAGAAGGTTCTAAAAAAACAGCGTCTGTTTCACTCGCCTTCCAATACCCTGCGATTATTTGGCCGAGGTAAAGATTATGGTGGGATTTATTACACCGCAAAAACGAAGGCCCTAATCACTTTTTTGGAAGAAAGAAAGTTTCAATCTTTTCGGGTTTCCCCGACGGGCTTAGCCCATTTGGTTGACTCCAACAATATTCGACTCAGCTATGGTTTGGTTCAGGGAATTGGGCTTGCAGTAATGGCTGTTTTCTTGCTTCTCTTGCTCATTTTCAGAAATTGGAGGCCCGCTGTAGCGGCCGTTTTGCCCAATCTATTTCCACTGCTTGGTGTGTTAGCTGCTATGGGGTTTGCTGGAATAGAGATGAAGGTGTCAACAGCTATTGTACTGACAATAGTTTTTGGTTTGGCCGTAGACGATACCATCCATTATATGAACGGGTATTTGCTGTGGAAAAAGAAACTCGTTTCACCCGTAGCTGCTTTAAAAGCCACTCAATTTTCCACCGGGAAAGCCATTATTATTACATCTATTGTATTGGTGGGTGGATTTGGCTTACTACTATTTTCGGGATTTACCAGCACCTATCATTTAGGGCTATTAGTCTCCTTGGGACTGTTATTAGCCGTCCCGGCAGACCTCATTTTGTTACCCCTTTGCCTATTTTCTTTTATGCCGAAAACTAAAAACGATGTTGCTTAAACTCCATTCTTTTACTGTTGCTTTCCTCAATAGCGCTATCTGCCCAGTTGATTGTTGCGCGGGCACTATCTGACTGACCAATTTTAATGAGGTAATTTGAGTACAGCTCCATACCTTTAAAAAAATCGCTATCGGCATCTGGCATATTAAACATTTTGTAGCGGTCATCCAATGCTTTTTTCATTTTCTGAAAAGAAAGATCTCCACCGGATTTATCCTTAGCATAATATTGGGAAATAGCCAACATGGCCCAAGCACCATAATCCTCTGGGAAAAACTTTACCGTTTTGTAAAACCACGATTTTGCTTTGGAATACTTATCATCTTCAAAACACTCCAGACCTTCTGCCTTTGCCTTTATTCTTAAGTCCTCAAAAAAGTCTTTATATTGTTCTAAAAACAAATCAGATTTATCTTTTTTACGGTATTTGTATGCTGCAGAACAGGCATCCTTTAGAACTCCTGGATTTTCAATCCGGTAATCAACGATGTCGTACATTTTTTCGTAAGCCATACTCATGTACAAATATGGAAGCGGCTCTCGTCTGTATTTATCTCTTCCAACAATCCGAGAAGCTTTATTTACACACTTCTGGTACTCGCCATCGTTGAGCAATAGATACAAATCATAAAAACGATGTTCCGTGTTTTCCTCTTGAGCCATGGTGTTGGCTCCAAAAAGAAACAAGGCAAATACAAGACTAAGTGCTTTTGTCATACTCATTCGATTTGGAAATTAGTTAGTTTTGCGGTCATGGCAAAATTACGAATAGATATCGTAACCCCACTACCGGGACTATTGGAAAGTCATTTCGGTGACTCTATCCTTAAACGGGCACAGGACAAGAATATTGTGTCTATACACTTACACAACCTCCGGGAGTTCAGTACTTGCAAGCACTCCAAGATAGATGACTATCAATATGGCGGAGGTGCAGGAATGGTAATGACCCCGCAGCCTCTGGCTGATTGTTTGGACTTGCTGTTAGCGCAGAGAACCTATGACGAAATCATTTACATGACCCCAGATGGTGTGCCATTGGATCAATCCATTTGTAACCAATACTCCTCCTATACTAACCTACTTATGGTTTGTGGGCATTACAAGGGAATTGACCAGCGGATACGGGACAAGTACATTACTTCAGAAATCAGCATAGGTGATTATGTTCTCACGAGTGGAGAATTAGCTGCAACGGTCCTTTCGGACAGTATAATTAGGCTGGTACCTGGCGTTTTGGGGAACGAGACTTCAGCCTTATCAGATTCTTTCCAGGACGATTTATTGGCACCGCCAGTATACACCCGACCGGAAGATTTCAGAGGCTTAATTGTCCCCAAAATCCTGCTTTCAGGTCATGATGCTAAAGTGGAGCAATGGCGCTTTGACCAAAGCATGGAACGGACTAAGAACCGTAGGCCCGATCTTTTTGAAAAATGGCTGAAAAAAAACAGCTAGATCCCTAAAATTTTGTAATATTGCACTCCAATTGTGGAAATTGAGATTAAGTAAAGGCCATGGAAGCTTTAAGAGAAATTGAAAAAGAGTTAGTTACTATCCCCGCTTTGCCAAAGTTTAAAGCTGGAGATACTATTACAGTATCATACAGAATTACGGAAGGTGAAAAGACTAGGATTCAGCAGTTTCAAGGTGTTGTAATCCAACGTAGGGGCTCTGGAACAACAGAGACATTTACGATTCGTAAAATTTCGAACAACGTAGGTGTAGAACGAATTATTCCAGTTGCATCTCCGGCAATTGAGAAAATCGAAGTGAACAAAGTTGGAGTTGTTCGCCGTGCACGTCTTTTCTACTTGCGTAATTTGCGTGGAAAAGCGGCTCGTATTAAAGAAAAAAGAATGATGTAATCATTGCGATTATAAATGACAAAAGGCGATTCCTCGGGATCGCCTTTTTTTTTATGCCTATTTTTGGGCTATGTATCCGACCTCGGCAAAAAAGCCTCCTTTCTTTGACCACAGAGCGCACCTTAAGCTTGCTTTTGAATTCATTCAACTAATGCCACTGCGAGAGGCCATTGAGGCTGCAGAGAGCTTTCTATTAGGCTACGTGACCAGTGTTGGTGCTCGAGATCAATTTAATGTAACCTTAACCCGTGCTTCCGTTCTTTTAATCAGCGATAAAACCCATGGAAACAAGGGGCTGTCCTTTGATGAGTTGCTTAAGAACAACCCTGAACTTGAGAAAGACTTCCTTGGAGAACTCCATCAATATTACACCTCAGAACTCCTTCAGTCCACGGAGGCAAAGCGAACCTGGATCGCTCCCAATTTGCGTAATTTTAATTCGACCAAAGAATTGGAATAGATGTTCTTTTTGAAGGGCCAAATCGAAGAATAGCAGAATTCATACTCGCAGGCCTCGGCAACTTAAATAGACTCGAATTAACAATTCCTTGGTCATAAACCCGTCCCAAGTTATCCAACAAAGAATAGGTCAGTCCTTCTGCATTCCTTAATTCTGGGGTATGGCCATTATTTACCAATATCCAAGGATTATCCAACTCCAGTATTGCATCGGGTTTCCCGCCGGTAATTTCTACTTTAAAAATGAGGTATTCACAATCCGGACTCCCCACTTCCCGGAAACAAAAGCGCAACTCGCCATACCCAGGCTCATCCATGTGATCAATTCCAATAATTACCTTTTGTTTAAGGGCATTGGCTGGTAAAACAAACTCCTCTTGGGCTCCCTTTTGTATATCTGTATAATAGTCTCCTGCTATATCCCAATTAATTACCCACGCCGAAGGAAAGGCAGATAAACTTTCAAACGTCCATTCCAAATCTAAATCGTTGTTGGTTGTATTGGTGAGCTGGCCATACCAATGAACCACACCAAAATCAATAGATTTTTCGAGATCAACTACCGAATCAACCACAAAAAAATTCTGGCTCTTGGCCGAGAAAACCACACTAAAAACAAGAAGCAATGAAAGTAAACGCATGGCCTGAAATTACAAAAAAAGCCCCAACTCAGCATTGAGTTGGGGCTTTCCTTATTCCAGAATCAAAGGTGCTTATTTCATCTCCTTTGCTCTAATGTCTTTTTGCATTTCATTTTCTACTTTTCGCTTGCTGCGTTTAAACAACTCAAAACGAGAAGGCTGAGGTCTGTGTGGCCAGAAATTATTGGACACATCGGTATCTGCCGTTTCCAATTTAGGATCCAAATTAATGGAAGTTACGGCCTGATCAAAAGCAAAAACCTTGGTTATTTCGGTCGTTCCCATTCTCCAAATTTCGGCAGGGATACGTTGTTCTTCTCTGGTCCCATCCGCGAAAGTAAATTCAAGAATCACTGGCATTACTAAACCACCAATGTTTTCCAATTTAATTTCGTAGAATTCTTTACCGGAGTTTAACATAGCCAATTCTTCACCAGATAAACCAGCTATAAAATCTTGGTAAGCCTTGCGATCTACCGCATCTGGCTTTTCTCTATCCCGCGCGGTATAAAAGTCAACCAACCCAGGATCTGTTTCCACTCCTGAAGTTGGCACATCCTTGCGGTTAGCGGCAATGGTCACGTCCTCTGGAGTCCATGTCCTCATCTCCTTAGTATTGGCGTATTCTGTATCTGGGTTTTTGGTATTTACTTGGTACCAACTAACGTCAGATAAACTAATATCTACATGGTCGTTGGTATAAAACCAACCTCTCCAAAACCAGTCTAAATCAACCCCAGAAGCATCTTCCATAGTCCGGAAAAAGTCGGCCGGTGTTGGGTGCTTAAACGCCCATCTGTTGGCATATTCTTTAAAGGCATAATCAAACAATTCTCGTCCCATTACTGTTTCCCGTAAAATATTCAATGCTGTTGCAGGCTTACCATAGGCATTGTTTCCAAATTGCCAGATAGATTCACTATTGGTCATAATAGGAGAAATCTTACTCTTGTCTCCTTTCATATACCCAACAATGTTTTTCGCTGGCCCACGGCGTGATGGATAATCACGGTCGAATTCCTGCTCGGTAAGAAACTGGCAAAAAGTATTTAATCCTTCATCCATCCAAGTCCACTGACGTTCATCAGAGTTAATAATCATTGGGAAGAAGTTGTGTCCAACCTCGTGAATAATAACCCCGATCATTCCGTATTTAAGGCGCTCAGAATACGTTCCGTCCTTGTCTGGACGACCATAATTAAAACAAATCATTGGGTACTCCATTCCAATAGCATCTGCATGCACAGAAATAGCTACTGGGTACGAATAATCAACAGTATGTTTTGAGTACGTCTTTAGTGTTTGCGCTACTGCTTTAGTTGAGTATTGCTCCCACAATGGATTTCCTTCTTTAGGATAATAGGACATTGCCATTACCGTTTTACCTCCGATTTTTACACCCATCGCATCCCACAAAAACTTACGGCTTGATGCAAAAGCAAAATCACGCACATTTTGCGCTTTAAAAGTCCACGTTTTTTTGGTGGTTGCTTTATTGCGTTCTTTGATTACCGCCTCGTCTTGAGTAACAATCATTACAGGCTCTTTTGCTGTTCTTGCTTTTTGGAAACGAGCTCGCTGTTTAGAAGAAAGCACTTTTGTTCCATTTTGCAATTCTCCTGTGGCACCAATAATATGGTCAGAAGGGACTGTAATGTTTACCGTATAGTTACCAAAGGTTAAGGTAAACTCACCTCTTCCCAAGAATTGTTTATTCTGCCACCCTTCATTATCAGAGTACACACACATCCGTGGATAAAACTGAGCAATGGTGTACAAGTAGTTGTCGTCTTCCTCAAAGTATTCCAAACCAGAGCGACCTCCAATTTTCATTCTGTCGTTGATGTTGTACCACCACTTAATTTTAAAGGAATATGCCTGACCTGGTTTTAAAGGCGTATCCAAATCAATACGCATCATTGTTTTATTGATGGTATACTTCAGATTCTGCCCACTTGTGGACTTCACATAATCCATTTTAAATCCACCGTCAAAATCGGCCGCATCTTGTTCCCTTTTCATCGCTGAAAATGGGGTCTTTTTATTGATGGAATTAGTAGCTACCTTATATGTATCAGAATCCTGAGCTCTAACATTTTGATCTAATTGCAACCACAAGTAATTCAGAACATCTGGACTTTGGTTGAAGTAAGTAATGGTCTCTTCTCCATAAATCTTTTGATTGACATCGTCTAACTCAATGTCCATAGTATAGTCGGCGCGTTGTTGCCAATACTCATGCCCAGGAGCACCACTTGCTGTTCTGTACACATTTGGTGTAGGAATTTCCGTTCCTAACTGCCGAAATGGGTTGGTGTTGGTATTCTGGGAGAATCCAGCAACCACACATAACATCATAACAGATGTTAACCACTTTTTTATCATAATCATTAAATTATATACAAGATTAAACAACCTAGAACCCCTAGTACATTCATCCACTGTCCCAGGGTCCTTTGAGGCGTAGATGTTAATTTGGTAATCAAAAGCTGAACACCAACAAAAACCAACAATATACAAACTTGGGCAATTTCCAATCCAAGATTAAAGCCTAATAATGATGTTAGTAAGTTGGAAGATTGAATTTCGGACAGGAAATTGGAAAATCCTAGGCCATGGATAACACCAACTGCTGCGGTTCCCAAAACCAAAATACGCCAATCCGATTTCGGTTTCCGAACCAAGAGCCAAATAGCTGAAAATGCAATGGTAAGTGGAATTAAGGCTTCTATTACATTGGGGTTAATGAAAATCCACCCCACCATAGAGAGTAGCAGGCTTAAAGAATGGCCGAGTGTAAACCCCGTAATCATCCAAAGTAACTTTTTCCACCCCAGCACTACAAAGCACGAGGATAGCACCCACAAATAGAGGATATGATCCAGTCCATCTAGGCCCGCTAAATGGTCGAAACCTGCATACAAAAACACCCCGAATTCTGACATGGAGCGAATTTATATTTTTTGCTCTTTTTTCCTATTATTTTTGTGACCAGCGGAAATTTTTAGGAACACAAGATGATCTATTTATTTATTCTCTTTTTTGGATTGTTTAGCAACAACCACAAATTTTATGTTTCCATTACAGAAATGGAATACAAGGATACTACAACAACACTTGAAGTATCTACAAAAACCTTTGCTGATGACATAGAGTTTGCCATTCAAAAACAATGTCATTGTGTATTTTCCGTGGACCAGGAAGGAGAAACAGATTTCTATTACACCAACTATTTGGAATCCATTATTCAGGTAAATGAACAATCCGTTCCTGTTCATTTTATTGGTCTCGAATTAAAAGGCGATGTTGCCATGCTGTATTATACCATTCCTATTAAGTCCCTTCCATCTGAACTTTCGTTTCCCTTCTTACAAGAGCTTTTTGAGGAACAAGTGAACATCATCCACTATACTTCAGGGGAAGTGAAAAAAAGTCATTACATCAATGATGAAGCTAAAACCATTCCATTGATATGAGGAAAATTGAGAAGGTTCAGTTTGTCATTAGTGAATTAGAAAAGCGTTACCCTGAAACGCCTATCCCCTTGGATCACACATCCGATTTCACCTTACTTGTTGCCGTTTTATTGAGTGCTCAATGCACGGATGTTCGTGTAAACAAAATTACACCTGCCTTATTTGCCAAGGCTGACAGCCCACATAAAATGGTCAAACTAAGTATCGAAGAAATCCGAGAAATCATTAAACCTTGTGGTTTATCACCTCAAAAATCAAAGGCTATTTGGGGATTAAGCGAAATACTCATTAATGAGCATGGCGGGTTGGTGCCTGCTTCCTTTGAGTCCTTGGAAAGGCTTCCTGGGGTTGGACACAAAACGGCATCTGTGGTTATGGCCCAAGCTTTTAATGTGCCTGCCTTCCCTGTAGACACCCATATTCACCGGTTGTTATATCGGTGGGGTTTAACCAATGGGAAAAATGTAACTCAAACTGAAAAAGACGCAAAGCGCCTGTTTCCAAGGGGAATTTGGAATAAACTCCATTTACAAATCATCTTTTTTGGAAGGGAATTCTGTCCAGCCCGTGGACATTTGTCGGTAAGTTGTCCGATTTGTGCAGAAATTGGACGAAAAGACTTGCCATAACAGAACTTTTGCTACTTTTACCATCGACTTTTATACTAATAACCGAGATGAAAAAAGTATTACTAACTGCCCTAGTGTCTGTTTTTGGACTTACGGCTTTCGCTCAGACCGAGCAAAACGCCCTATCAGTAGGTGCGCAAATTGGCTTTTACGAATACAATGGTGACTACCAAAATGAGGTGTTCACCTACAAGGATTTAAATCCTGCATTTTCTTTCAGCCTAGCGAATTACATCAGCAAAAGTTTTGATGTTTTTGGTTTTGCAAGTTTTGGAACAATTAATGGAGAAAGTGACGGTTTTTCTTTCGCTGGTGACTTCACTGCAATTTCATTGAACTTAAAATACAAGTTGATGAATGGTGTTGTTTTCAATGAAAACGCTCATTTCAGCCCATTCATTACTTTGGGAGCTGGATATGGACAAACTAAGTTTGACTTGAACGATGCTGTTGAATCTGCATTTATCCTTCCTTTAGGAGTAGGTCTTGACTACTGGATTAACGACCGTTGGGGAGTTAATGCGCGTTTAACTTACAACTATTCTACTAGTGATAAGTTGGACAACTTCGAAAGTGGAGTTTCTACGTGGGAAGATACTGATGATGTTTTCCACCACTCAATTGGTGTTTCATACAACTTCTCAATTGCATCTGATTCTGATGGAGATGGTGTACCTGACAACAAAGACAGATGTCCTGAAACTGCTGGTTCTCCTGCATTAATGGGTTGTCCTGACTCTGACAATGACGGTATCGCTAACCGCGATGATTTTTGTCCAAACTTGGCTGGTGTAGCTGAGTTTAAAGGATGTCCTGATACTGATGGTGATGGGATTCCAGACAAATTGGACAACTGTCCTGAACTTGCTGGTCCTGAAGCATTACAAGGTTGTCCTGATTCTGACGGAGATGGAATTACTGACGGTAAAGACTGGTGTCCAAACGAGGCTGGTACAGCTGTAACTAATGGATGTCCTGATACAGATGGTGACAGTGTTGCTGACAAAGATGATGACTGTCCTGCAGTTGCTGGTTTGGTGTCTAACCACGGTTGTCCTGAAATGAAGGATGCAATTACTGCTAATCCTGGTTCTTTCAAGACTATTTCTATGGTTTACTTTGCTTCTGGGAGTAGTTCTTTGAACTCCGCTTCCGCTTCTGAAATGAATCGTATCATTAGCATTATGAAAGAAAACAAAGATCTTTCTTTAATAATTGAAGGTCATACTGATAACACTGGAGATGACAGCATCAACACTAGCTTAAGCTTAAAACGTGTTTCTGCTGTAACTACTTACCTAGTGCGTAACGGAATTAACCCAGAGCGTTATACTGAAGCTGACTTTGGTGAAACTATGCCTATTGTTCCTAACAACACTAAAGAAGGTAAAGCGAAAAACCGTCGTGTTGTATTGAAATTGGAGGAGTAATCCTTGCACATATTTAAACGAAAAATCCCCTCAACAATGTTGAGGGGATTTTTTTTTGCTTACTAATTTAGGAACCCAGCCCTTCCTATTCGGACAAGTTATGGAAACAAAAAAAAGCCCCAGTGGATAATCCATCGGGGCTTGGTTATTAATTTAAGTGTACTAGCACTTGTTTTCCTAAGGGCCTTTTCACCTCTATTGACTTAGAGTAGTTTAGCAAAGCGTTAATGCATTGCTGTGATGGCCTCAATAATGTCTGGTGTTTTAGCTCAACATTCGAGCTATTCTTTGGTAAAAATTTTGGCATAGGCTCTAGTTTCGTTTTTACTAGAACGCCTTTGCCAACAATTTATTATATGCCCTTTTAAGAAAGTGTTAGCGACACCCCTTTTTCTTCCATAATTTTACGGAGGTTAATGAGTGCGTAGCGCATTCGACCCAGTGCTGTATTAATAGACACACCCGTTTTCTCCGCTATTTCCTTAAAAGAAAGTTCATTGTAGTGCCGTAGCCTTACCACCTCTTTTTGCTCGTCTGGCAGCTCTTCAATCAAACCGCCCAGATCAGCGTAAATTTGTTCCCGAATCCAAACATCTTCCACATTCTCTTCCTCCAACGGAAGCACAGAGAATATATCGAAATCGTCTTTTCCGGTAACCTTTTTCATTTTACTACTTCTCCGAAAATGATCAATAACAAGATTGTGCGAAATCCGAAGTGCCCATGGCAAAAATTTCCCTTCCTCATTATATCTTCCCCCTTTTAAGGTTTGGATAATTTTAATAAACGTATCTTGGAAAAGGTCCTCCGCTAAGTCGCGGTCACGAACCATTAGGTAAATCTGAGTATATATTCTATTGCGGTGACGCTTCAATAATACCTCAAAGGCATTTTCGTCTCCATTAATATACTGCGTTACTAGATCTTGATCTTTAATTTGCCGAAAAGACATAATACACCTCCTTTTTTTTGGTTAGAAAAACACACATTAAAAAAAGTAGATGTATACTATAGGCAAGTATTTTGATTGTTGAGTCACAAACATACAAAATAATTCGCCAAATTCCCAATTAAAGTTTGATTTAACGAAATTTAAGGAATGAAATTTGCCAAAATCGGGTGTTGGTATTCTATTGCAAAAACGTAATTTTAGCCTCCTTTATTTTACGTTTATATGCAGCAGAATAAAACCATCCAAATCAAAAAGGCCCGCGTTCACAACTTAAAAGCGGTGGACATTGAAATACCCAAAAATGAATTGGTGGTAATTACTGGTGTTTCCGGTTCCGGTAAAAGTTCCTTGGCATTTGACACCCTCTATGCCGAAGGACGGAGGCGTTATGTAGAAAGCTTATCCTCATACGCTCGTCAATTTCTTGGGAAAATGGAAAAACCGGACGTGGAAGATATACTCGGAATAACACCCGCCGTTGCCATTGAACAAAAAGTGGTTTCCAGAAACAGTAGATCCACGGTAGGAACCAGCACAGAGATTTTCGACTATCTAAAAATATTATTTGCCCGCATTGGAAAAACCATATCGCCCATTAGTGGTAAGGCAGTAAAACGGGACACCATTACAGACGTCGTTAACTTCATACTACATTGTCCTGAAAAAAGCAAATTTGCTTTGTATTCACCCGTACTTCTGCCGGAAGATCGGACCTGGGAAAAACACCTGGAGCTTTTGCAGAGCCAAGGTTTTAACCGGATTAAACTCAATGGTGATTTACTCTTTATTGAAGAAGCCCTCAGCAGGAAATCCAAAACATTTAAGGATATTCAGTTGCTCATTGACCGAGTTGCCAATACGGATACGGAAGAAAACAGAAGTCGCTTGGGTGATTCTGTAGAAACTGCTTTCCAAGAAGGGCATGGAAACCTAATTCTGGAACTGGTTCAAAAAGAGGCGGAAAACACATACAAAACATTCTCCAATAAATTTGAGATGGATGGGATTGTATTCGAGCAACCTCACCCATCCTTCTTTTCTTTCAACTCCCCTTTAGGGGCTTGCAAAACCTGCGAAGGATTTGGGCAGGTAGTGGGTATTGACCCTGATTTGGTTATCCCCAACAAAGAAATTTCTGTTTTTGATAAAGCCATTGCCTGTTGGCGTGGCGAAAAAATGTCGGAATGGCTTGCCCCTTTGCTTCAAAACGCCATGGATTGGGATTTCCCCATCCACAGACCCATTTGCGATTTAAGTGAGGATCAGATTCAATTATTATGGGAGGGAAAGAAACCTTTTAAAGGGCTCAATAAATTTTTTGAATTCCTTTCCAAACAAGGGCATAAAATCCAGTACCGGGTGATGGAAAGCCGATTTAGAGGTAAGACCAAATGCCCCGAATGTAATGGGTCCAGAATTCGTAAGGATGCCCTTTATGTGCAAATAAACAAACAGCACATTGGCGAATTGAGCAAAATGCAAGTCGGGGATTTACAGGTGTTTTTTAAAGGACTAGACTTGAACAAAACCGATGCAAAAATTGCAGATCGTCTTTTGTTTGAAATCACAACCCGCCTGCATTTCCTCACCCAAGTTGGATTACATTACCTCACCTTAGACAGGAAAAGTAACACCCTATCTGGAGGAGAATCGCAGCGTATCCACTTGAGCACTTCATTGGGAAGTTCCTTGGTTGGGTCTACCTATATATTGGATGAACCAAGCATTGGCTTACACCCGAAGGATACCGAGCAGCTCATCGGCGTTATGAAATCGCTTCGCGACCAGGGGAATACGGTTGTTGTGGTTGAGCACGATGAAGAAGTAATGCGCGCTTCTGACTTTATTATTGACATGGGACCTGAAGCCGGAACAAATGGGGGGTATGTGGTTTTTGCTGGCAAGCATTCCGAATTATCGAGCGCAACTAATAGCCTAACGGCCGAATATTTAACTGGCCAAAAAGTAATCCCTACACCCGAAGTTCGGAGAAAATACCGCAACTATGTGGAATTAACTCAGGTGGCTGAAAACAACTTAAAGAAGTTTGACATTCAAATACCGTTGCAGTGTTTTGTTGCTGTAACAGGGGTTTCCGGTTCTGGAAAAAGCACCTTAATAAGATCCATTTTGGTTCCTGCCTTAAACCGCCATTTTGATCTTTCCTTTGAAAAAGCGGGAGCATTTGGGGAATTAAAAGGAAGTTTCGACATTCTGGAAGACGTTGAAATGATAGACCAAAATCCCATCGGGAAAAGCTCCAGGTCAAATCCGGTTACCTACTTAAAAGCCTACGACGAAATTCGGAAGTTGATGAGCGAGCAGCCTTTAGCTAAATCGAGGCGTTATAAGAGCTCTGCATTTTCCTTTAACATTAATGGAGGACGTTGCGATGAGTGTGAAGGGGAAGGCCAGGTGAAAATTGAAATGCAATTTATGGCCGACATTGAAATCCCGTGTGAAGAGTGTGAAGGAAAGCGCTTTAAGGGAGAGATTTTAGAGGTTGAATTTGATGATAAAAACATCCACGATGTGTTGTCCATGACCGTGGAGGACGCCATTGCTTTTTTTACGTCTAACCAAGACGAGCATCCCTCTTGCAAAAAAATCATTAAAAAAATGAAACCCCTCCACGATGTAGGATTGGGTTATGTGAAATTGGGACAAAGCAGCAGCACTTTATCTGGAGGAGAGGCGCAACGAGTAAAGTTGGCTTCCTTTTTAGCCAAAGGAAGTTCGGCAAAAAACACCTTGTTTGTATTCGACGAACCGACAACAGGCTTGCATGCACACGATAATATGAAATTGATTAACGCCTTAAATGCGTTGATAGATCGGGGGAATTCAGTGATTGTAATTGAGCACAACCTGGATGTGATAAAATCGGCCGATTGGATTATAGAACTGGGTCCAGAAGGTGGAACTGATGGTGGGCATCTCCATTTCCAAGGAACCCCAGAGGAACTGGCTAAGAACACCACATCGCATACGGCACCCTACCTTAAAAAGGTCTTATAAAAAAAGCGCCTTGGGGATAATCCAAGGCGCTTTTTTTATTGAATATTCATGCTATTAAGATTCTCCTTCATCAAACTGCAAATCGAAGAGTTTGCGGTACGGGCCGTTTTTGGTCAATAATTCGAAATGGGAACCTTGTTCCATAATTTCCCCTTTTTCTAAAACCACAATAACATCTGCATTCTGGATGGTAGATAACCGGTGGGCCACTACAATAGATGTTCTCCCCTTGGTAATGCGTTCAATTGCTTTCTGGATCATTTGTTCCGAATCGGAATCTACGCTGGAAGTTGCTTCATCCAAAATAAGAATAGCTGGATTGTACACGTACGCCCGAATAAATGCGAGCAACTGCCGTTGACCTGTGCTTAGGGTTCCTCCTCTTTCCATTACATTGAAGTGGTAATCACCCGGTAAATTCATGATAAAATCGTGCGCACCCACCACCTTTGCAGCTTCGATCACCTCTTCCATTGAAATATCCGGGTTCTTGAGGGTAATGTTATTATAAACCGTGTCTGAAAAAAGGAAAACGTCCTGCAACACAACACCAATATGGCTCCGGAGATAGTCTAGTGGATAAT
>JBLHJD010000038.1:0-17428 GCA_047618705.1 Luteibaculaceae bacterium | reverse complement strand
CAAAAGCAAAGGTTACTAGAAATTGCTGATAAATGTCCTGTGCACAAATCATTAAGCAACACAATAATTATAAAATCAGAGTTGAAAAAGGAAGTAACACGTGCCCACAAAAACTAAATTTAAAACCTAGTTCAGCCAGAACGGTAGCTCCAAGACGGATATAAAAACTGCTTTCCGAAATATGACTTTTGTAAAGAAACAAGAAAGTTGAAAATCAAGTATGATACGCTGATGACATAAAAAAGAATAAAATTTACGCAAACCACTTATTAAATCTTTTTGATGGAAAAACACATGAATACCAAATCAACAGAATGGCTTACCGAGTGGCTAATTAGCCTTGGAGTAGAAGAAACTTCCGCCATATATTTAAAATTAGCACTACTAATATTTATTCTTTTTATCCTTTGTTTTGTCACCAATCTCCTTGTAAAAAAGATTCTCATCCGTTCTATCCGATTAGTAATCAAGAAAACAAAAGCCGTATGGGATGATGCACTGGTGAAAAATAAAGTTTTCGTTACCCTTTCTCATGTTGCACCCCCTATTGTAGTTTATATTACGGCTCCGTATATTTTCGAGGATTTCCCTGGAGCAATTCCTTATTTTTTGAGATTAGTAAATGCGTATATCAGCACTATTCTAATTATTGTTACCATCAATTTTCTCAATACGCTCAAGCACTATTCCGAAAACACAAAGTTATTTAGAGACAAGCCTTTAGATAGTTATTTCCAGTTAATTAAAATCGCCATTTACATTATAGGCGGTATTATTATTTTATCATTCCTCCTGAATAAATCCCCATTATACTTTTTTAGTGCCTTGGGGGCAATGACCGTTGTTTTGTTATTGATATTTAAAGATACCATTATGGGATTTGTAGCAAGCATACAACTTGCAGCAAATAATATGATCCAAATAGGTGATTGGGTTTCCATGCCAAAACATGGAGCAGATGGGGATGTTATTGAGATAAACCTTACGGTCATTAAGATTCAGAACTGGGATAAAACCATTACCTCCATCCCCACTTATGCATTTACTGCAGAATCTTTTAAGAACTGGAGGGGAATGTCAAAATCGGGGGGCAGAAGGATAAAACGGTCTTTAAATATTAAGATCAGCAGCATAAAATTCTGCACTCCGGAAATGCTGGAGCGATTTGAAAAGGTTCAACTTATAAAAGAACACATCCAAGAAAAAAGCAAGGAAATTGAGGCGTATAATACAGAAAATAAGATCGATGAGTCCTGTTTAATCAACGGAAGGCATTTGACTAATATTGGTATATTTAGGGTATATGCAGAGGCGTACGTGAAATTAAACCCTGATATTAATCCCGATATGACCTGTATGGTAAGGCAATTGCCTCCCACAGAAAAGGGGCTTCCAATAGAAATATATACTTTCAGTAATCGTCAGGAATGGGTGAAATATGAAAGCATCATGTCAGATATGTTCGATCATCTTATTGCCGCAGTTCCTGAATTTGAACTCGAAATATTTCAAAACCCTACTGGGACCGATTTTAGGAAGTTGTAATATTATTTTAATAAGTATACTGACTACGGAGAACTCCTAGCAGCTAACAATGCACAAAAAGCATAGCCAATACCGGAGTAAATTCTGGGGTTGTAGCTTGCTTCAACTGTTCTTGTAACGTAACAGGTGTGAAGCCCGAAATCGGCTACTATTCTTATATTAGACTTTGTGGGACAGGCAAAAAAGTAAACTTTCAAGTATGAAAATTCAAAACCTTAGTCAAAAACTGATTAGTACGCATCTTGTTTCAGGTAAGATGAACCCCGGGAACGAAATCGCATTAAAAATTGATCAGGTTTTATTGCAAGACGCCACAGGTACCTTAATAATGCTGGAATTGGAAGCGTTTAATTTAAATAAGGTTAAAACAGAAATCGCAGTGCAGTATGTGGACCATAATCTACTTCAAACGGATTATAAGAACATGGATGACCATATCTTTCTCCAGTCAGCCGCCGCTCGCTTTGGATTCTGGTTTAGTAAGTCTGGAAACGGAATTAGTCATGTTGTACACATGGAACGGTTTGGCAAACCAGGAAAAACCCTATTGGGTTCGGATAGTCATACTCCTGCGGGAGGGGGCATTGGAATGCTTGCTTTAGGTACAGGTGGCTTGGATGTAGCCTTGGCTTCTGCCGGTGAGCCTTATTATATTAAGATGCCAAAAATTATGGGCATCAAGCTTACTGGAAAGCTGCCTGACTGGATAAGTGCTAAAGATATTGTTTTAGAAATGCTTCGAAGGTATGATGTGACCGGAGGGCGAGGGTATATCCTAGAATATTATGGCGAGGGCTTGAAATTTTTGAGCGCTTGGGATCGCCATGTTATCACTAATATGGGCACGGAGTTAGGTGCCACTTCTTCTGTATTTCCTTCGGATGAGATCACCCGTAAATTCCTTAGACAGCAAGGAAGAGAAGGCGACTGGGTTAAATTGGAAGCCGATGAAGGAGCATCCTACGATCATTACGAGGAAATAAATTTATCTGAGTTAGAACCGTTAATTGCACTTCCGTCCAGCCCGGGGAAAGTTGTCCCGGTAAGGGAGGTTAGCGGATTAAAAGTAGCCCAAGTCGTTATTGGCTCTTCTGCTAATCCCGGACTACGCGATTTTTGGATTGTATCTCAAATTGTAAAAGGAAATGTGATGTCTCCCCATATTTCATTTGATGTCAACCCTACGTCTCGTCAGGTTTTGGAAAACTTAATGGAAATGAAGGCTCTGGGACCATTAATTGCTGCGGGTGCAAGACTTCATCAATCCGGTTGTATGGGATGCATTGGAATGGGTCAGGCACCTGCTACTAATACGATTAGTCTTCGAACAATGCCGCGTAATTTCCCCGGACGTTCAGGAACACTGGAAGATCAGGTCTACCTATGTAGCCCGGAAACCGCAGCAGCAGCAGCGCTAATGGGGGAAATTACTGATCCGAGAGAACTCGAAACACGCTTAAACATTTCATATCCAAAATGGGAAGAACCAGCCCAGATTAAGTTAAATGAGAATATGCTCAATGCTCCAAAAGGGGGTTCTACGGAATTAATTAAGGGGCCTAACATTAAAACCCTTCCCGATTTTGAAGAGCTTCCTGATAAAATGGAAATTCCTATTTTGTTGAAAATGAAGGACAACATTTCAACCGATGGAATATTAAAGGCCGGGAGTGATGTGCTGCCTTTGCGTTCGAATATTCCAGAGATAAGCAAGTTTGCTTATTATGCCATTGATCAAAGTTTTTATAAGCGTAGCATTAAAAGTCAAGAAGACTATACTGGCTTTTGTGTTATAGCGGGTGAAAATTATGCCCAGGGTTCCAGCAGAGAACATGCCGCTTTGGCTCCAAAGTATTTGGGACAAAAGTTTACAATCGCTAAATCTTATGCTCGCATTGGCTGGCAGAATCTAATCAATTTTGGGATCGTTCCTTTTGAGTTTAAAAACCCGGCTGATTGGGACAAACTGGAACAAGGGGATGTTTTACGGATAGAAAACATTAGGGAAACTATCAAAAACAAGGATTCAATAACTGCCACTGTGGTTGGAAAAGCAATAACAATTCAGCTCGCATTTAACATCAGTAACAGACAAGTTGAAATCATTTTAAAAGGGGGTATTATTAATTATATAAAGCAAAGGTGATTTATAATTTTGTTGTATTTCCGCTTATGTTTTTACGAACAAATTAGTATCAAAGCCGCCTTACAACCAAACCAAGCAATGGCACCAAACAGGACTCCTTTGCTTATTGCCAAACCCTTGGCATTAATACATCATAAAATTGGATAAAAATTGAGTCAATCAGCAAAAAGTGTTTTCATGTATGCTATCTATTTAGCCATTATTGGACTAATGCTATTATTTGTACCAAATGTGCTACTTAACTTATTTGGGATCGAACCAACTAGTGAAGTTTGGATTAGACTTGAGGGGATTTTGTTAATGGCAACCTCCGTCTACTATTTCGTCGGTGCCAAATATGAGCTTATTTTGATTTTGAAGGCAACTGCTTTTATTCGATTTACAGTAATTGTATTTTTTACTGCATTTGTGCTGCTGGAATTGGTTCCTCCGAGCATAATAATAATCTCAGTAATCGACTTTTTAGGAGGTGTTTGGACTTACTTAATGTTAAAAAAAGAAGGGCATTTTGCTCCAAACAAAAAATAATTCTTAATGCCCGTCGAGTAAACGGCTCCGACTAAAATAGCCGGAGTGTGCCTTTCACACCATTTGAAGATATTCTCGACTTTTACAATTGGCTATAATCCCAATTGAAAATTATTCGAAATGTAGAAATCAAGCCAAACTCAATGTCGAGAAGACTATCGTTCAGTCCTGCTCTACCAATTGACGGATAATATGACCTCGGCTGACTTCTCTGTAAAAGGAACACGTACTGACAGAGACCTCCCTTGGTAAGATAAATACCCAATGGTTAATTCCTGATAAATTTACTGTTTCGATTATTCCATTTATCATGGATTTTGGACCTTGCAATGAGTGGCTTAATAATCCAATTTAGCACCTTCTTATTCAGTTCCTCCTGAGTTTACCGAAGGATCACTGCCAACCACGCAGTCGGACTTACTTCAGTCCTACCCTAACGATTAGCAACCTTTCGGCTACGCTAACGCCGAAGCCTTGACTCTTAATATGCTTTGGGACATTACCCCCACGCATCAGGGACTTGCACCCTCTAGATTAATAATTTACCTTACGATAAATTAAAGATCCCCATGCCTAACACGCACAATGTGTTAAGTGCATAGCAACCAGCGGGATGGCTACAAGATCTTCTACAGACCGTTGCCAATAATTACAAAACAAGACAAAAGTTTATGTGCGTAATTATTTCGATTCCTATCTCAATTGACTTGTCATCACAAACAAAACAAGTTGGTATGGCAAAACACATGGAGGGCTGCACTTTGGCTTTTTCCACAAAAATTAACACCTTATTTATGGCTGCATATGACTCCTGACCAATGGATAACTTTAGCAATTGTACTGGTTGCGGTAATTTTATTTGTTACTGAATGGCTGAGTGTTGATGTAATTGGTATGGTAATTATTTCCTTGTTTATGGTTTCTGGAGTATTAACCCCTTCTGAAGCCGTTAAAGGATTTAGCAATACTGCTACCGTTACCATAGCCGCTATGTTTGCGCTTAGTGCTGCCATTCTAAAAACAGGACAACTGGGAGCAATAGGCTACTATCTTTCCAAAGTGTTGGTAAAAAGTAAAACCAAAGGGATTTTACTGATTATGATCATTACTGGGGTTATTTCGGCTTTCATCAATAACACACCGGTTGTTGCTGTTTTAATTCCCATAATCATAGCTGCTTCTGTAAAAGCAAAAATAAGTCCTTCAAAAATTCTTATCCCACTTTCATTTGCTTCCATGTTTGGCGGCGTATGCACACTAATAGGAACATCAACAAATATTCTAGTAAGCAGCATTGCTGAAGAAAACGGATTGCGTGGTTTCGGAATGTTTGAAATGGCTCCACTTGGTTTGATATTCTTTGCAACAGGGGTTGTATATCTGATTTTTTTCGGCTCAAAACTTATCCCCGATAGGGGTTCTGTGAAGGAGCTTACACAGAAATTTGAGATGGAAAACTATCTAACCGATATCCGCATACTTCCAGAAGCACCCTCTGTTGGTAAAGTAGTTTCTGAATCTCCAATTATTAAAGAACTTGAAATTGATGTTATTGGTTTTAGGAGAGATTCTGAGAGGTTTTCAGAACTTCATTATTCGGAAGTGCTAAAAGCCGGCGATGTCCTTCGCTTACGGGGTAATATTACACAGATAAAAAAAATACGGGCGCGTGAAGGGATTGAGATAATTGAAGGGAAATGGAACGATGAACATCTCACTTCCAAAGATGTTAGTATTGCAGAGGCAATTATAAGTCCTAATTCCGAATTAGATCATAAAACAATTTCAGAAACTCGTTTCAAACTACAATACAAAGCAATTGTCCTTGCTATTAAAGGTCGAAAAGGGATATTGCACGAAAAACTGTCGCAAACTGTTTTAAAATCCGGAGACCTATTGCTTTTGAGAATTAAAAACGAGTTCCTCAAAGACTTAAAAAGCCCTGACCGTATTAATGAAAGTCCGCTGCTAATCATCTCCGAAGCGGAAGAACAAAAACCAGTTGAATTGAAAAAACTAATTATCGTTTTTTCAATTCTTTTTTTTGTAATTCTATTGGCCGCTTTAAATATCATCCCCATTATGGCAAGTTCAATCATTGGGGTTACCATGCTGGTCATTTTTCGTTCACTTACAATTAAGGAAGCCTATCAAGCAATAAACTGGCAGGTGGTTTTTCTGATAGCCGGAGCAATAAGCATGGGGCTAGCAATGGAGAAAACTGGAACTGCGCAACTTGGAGCCGAAAAACTAATTGGATTATTTGGAGATTGGGGCCCAACTGCATTGTTATCCGTACTTTATTTATTAAGTTTCTTATTAACTGGAATAATATCAAACAGTGCTGCTGCAGTACTCCTTGCTCCAATTGCTATTTCTACAGCAAATTCTTTGGGGGTTGATGCCCGACCATTTTTATTCGCCATAGCCTTTGCTGCCTCCTCAAGTTTTATTACTCCCGTGGGCTATCAAACGAATACGATGATTTATGCTGCTGGCAATTACAAATTCACCGATTTTTTTAGGGTAGGACTTCCACTCAATATTATTTTCTGGGTACTTGCTACCTTATTAATTCCAATATTTTATTCATATTAAAAATGGAAAAACTTAAAAATACGTACAATCACATAAAGGATTTTTTCAGCTTCGAGCTTTTCACCATAGATGGAAATGCAATTACACTCTGGACAATTATTTCAGTTATAATCCTAGTTTTTCTTCTCGTGATTATTGTTACTCGGATTTCACGACTCCTCGAGAAAAAATTATTAGTAAAAAAGAAAGCTAATAATGGCGTAGGGCACGGAATAGCTATATTGTTTAAGTATTCATTCATTATAGTCGGAACTATCGTAATTGTATCCTCCTCTGGGGTTAATCTGAGCGTACTTACGGTTATACTTGGAACACTTGGGGTGGGAATCGGCTTTGGCTTGCAAAGCATAACCAGTAACTTCATTAGTGGTATTATCATACTTTTTGAAGGACCAATAAAAATTGGTGACCGAATTGAAGTTGGAGACACATCAGGCGATGTAGTTAAAATTTCCACGCGAGCTACAACTATAGTTACCAACAATAACATTGCCATAATTGTACCCAATTCCGATTTCATAAACAAAAAGGTGACAAACTGGAGTTTAAACGACCGGGTGGTTCGGTTTAAAATAGCCGTAAGAGTCGGATACAAGTCAGATGTTCGTTTTGTTGAAAAGCTGCTATTGGAGGTCGCCGAAGAAAACAAAAATGCGCTAAGGGAGCCACCACCCGTGGTACGTTTTATTAATTTTGGAGACAGCGGTCTTAATTTTGAACTTCGTGTATGGACAAGTACCCTCATTCATCGCCAAGGAAAAATTACCAGCGAATTAAACTTTAGTATTTTCGAGAAATTCAAAAAAAATAACATTGAAATACCCTTCCCGCAAATGGAAGTAGAAATTAAAAACCCAAAGAATAGTTAGATCAAATCCCCCCCCCTCTTTACACCAGTTGAAGATGTTTTCTACTTTCATAATGAGCTACATTCCAATTGGAATACTATCCATGACGTAGAAATTACAATTAACAAAATTCGCTATTTCTGCTTCTCTTCATTTCTCCAATTTGCCAACTCGAGACTTTGGACACCCCCTGTTTTACGATAAATTCTCTTTGGTAATCCCCTATTGAATCCACTGTTTGGGTTATTCCATTTACCCTGGATTTTGGACCTTGCTATGAGCTGCTTAATAGTCCAGTCAAGCAGCCTCTTTTCCTATTCCTGCCTGGAGACAACTACCCCGAATCAATGCCGTCAATTGGCTCTATTTCAACTCCTTAGAATTGAACTCACACCCGTTTTTAGGAAAAATGACACCCTTTGTTAAATCCATATAGGCTGTGGAAGCCTTTTGGATTTTCCTTTTCCCAAACCGGACAATTAATTGGATCACGGACACCATAAAAAAACAACCTAACTATGAGTAAACACGACCCAAGAGCAAAAGCAAAAGGGCGGAATCTCCCCAACCCCGAACAATAATCAAAATAGGCCTCTTTCATAAAAACACAAAAACGGAATTGGCAGAATGTGTGAATGATGTAACCTTTATGGGGCGTTGTGTAACACCTTTCCATTCATAATCATTGATATTACTAGGATAGGAAACAAATTATTAGGAAAATGAAAAACGGAAATAAAATTAAAAAAATGAAGCAAAAAATACTTTTACCCATTCTCACAATTCTGCTGTTTACGGCAGGATGCTCTGTATTCTCTATTTACTCAGTAGTTTCTTCTGATAAGGATAATTCCACAGACTTTTCAGAATACCAAACATACGCTTGGTTGCCTGACAAAGACAACTCAAACAAGAGCCTCAACAACGAAATAATGCGTAATAACA
The DNA here is from genome assembly GCA_047618705.1 of Luteibaculaceae bacterium. Taxonomy (GTDB): domain Bacteria; phylum Bacteroidota; class Bacteroidia; order Flavobacteriales_D; family Luteibaculaceae; genus JBLHJD01. The sequence continues at coordinate 8,818 of JBLHJD010000038.1, read as the reverse complement.
TTAAAAATTATTTCACACACGAGTTTGTTGATAATTACGGCTTCTCTGCTAGTACTAACACACCTGATATATTGATGGAAATACAAGTAACTGTTATTAACAAATCAGCAGCACATAAAAAATCGGTTACCAAAAAAATTCCTGTTTACTCGTATTCCTACCCTTATCCCTACAATGATTACCCGAACAATTATTATACAAATCATTTGTATTACAGCCCTCAGCCAAATCCTCACAACTACAAAAATTATATTTCAGAGTATCGCTATAAGACCACCTATATTAAACATCAGCATCCCTATAAAGAAAGTAACATTACAATTAATATGATTGACAGCGAACGAAACGAATTAATATGGACTGCCACAGCACAAACCGATATTTATGAAAACGAGTCGGAAAATGTGCAAAATGAAATACATCCCGCGGTACATAAAATGATGAACTATTTTCCTTTAAAACCAACAAAAAAATAAGCCGCAGTATACATAGAATAACAAAATTTATCGTTTTCTACTGCACTTCCACAAGTTCAAAGTATGGTCAAACAGTGAGCCATACATAATTAGAGGGTGAATTTGAAACATCTCTTTTTGCTGAAATTTCAGCGTCGGGTTCTTCCTCAGGAATGACACCTGCACCTTCACAACTTAAAAAAAATTCAAAATTATGACAACCAAAATTCAAAATGCTCTTTTAGGCGGTTTTATAGGCACAGCCATTATGACTATGGTCATGATGATTGCCTCTATGTTAGGAATGCCAAAAATGTCGCCGCCAGCAATGCTATCAGAAATAATAGGCTTACCTATCCTAGTAGGTTGGCTAATGCACTTTATAATTGGGATAATATTCGCAATGATATATGCATTCAATTTTAAATACCTATTGAAAAAGGTTGGTGATACTATTTTGAAAGGCGCAATTTTCGGTATGGTAGTGTTCATTTCTGCTCAAATTATAATGACCATTATGGGCAAGATGATAGTAATGCCACCCATGGAAGGAAGCATGGTATTAATTATGGTTGGAAGCTTTATTGGACATGTTATTTTTGGAATCATTGTTGCCGCATTTGTTAAGGAACGGTCATAAGGACAAATACCAATTATTCCCAAGGGCTTCTAACTTCCAAAGTTGGACGTCTTTTTACTTTGTTGTAACAGAAAACAGTATCTAAAAGAGCTAGCTATGAGTTGCCCCGTTTTCCGTTTAGTACGGAAACAAAATATGAATAGCCCGGTCTGGAATAATTCGAACTTTCTTCTTTCCTAATACAGTCTTCCAGGGATGATATTTGGTTCATAGTCAGAGGTCTGAATTGTAAACAACCCTCCACCAGCATGAACATCAGTTTGCTAAGTAATACTGTTCCAATGGCATTAAATGGACGTACCTATTGGACTGAAAAACAGGTACCTTAACGTGTATTAAAAGACAATATAATTATGAAAAAAATAGATTTTAGTCCGTTAAAAGTGATGTACATTAATTGTACACTTAAGAAGTCACCTCTAAAAAGTCATACAGAAACGCTTATGGGAGTTTCCAAAGGCATTATGGCTAAAGAAAATGTCAAAATTGACGAAATTAGGCTTATCGACCATCAGGTAGCAAGTGGTGTATATCCCGATATGACTGAATATGGATGGGATGCTGATGAATGGCCAAGATTATTCGAAAGGATTTTGGATGCAGATATTCTCATCATGGGGACGCCAATTTGGTTAGGAGAAAAGTCATCTGAAGCCCAAAAACTAATAGAAAGGCTTTACGCCATGAGCAGCAAAATAAATGACAAAGGCCAATATATTTATTATGGTAAAGTTGGTGGTTGTATAATTACTGGTAATGAAGATGGCATAAAACATTGTGCCATGGGAATATTATATTCGCTTCAGCACGTAGGTTACTCGATACCCCCACAAGCAGACTCCGGTTGGATTGGAAAAGTTGGTCCAGGCCCTAGTTATGGCGAAGAAGAATGGAACGGAGAAAAATTAGGAAAGCCTGTTGGTTTTGATAGTGATTTCACGAATAGGAACACCACATTTATGACCTATAATCTGCTTCATTTAGCATTAATGCTTAAGGAAAATAACGGATATTCAAGTTATGGAAACGCTCGAAAAGAATGGGATAATGGAGAGCATTGGGCGTTTGAAAATCCAGAATTTCGGTAATAAAGCAGGCTACAATAACGAAGCATTTGGGTGGCTTGTAAAAGTCCTAACGTCAATGCCCTGACTTCGAGGTGAGACTTTCGTGGAACTCTGAACCAAAAAGCAGTAATATCCCATAGTGGAATCCGACCGGTTTATTAATTGGCTTAAAAGGATGTTGAAGTCCGTTTTTCCAAATTCCAATGGGGAAATACGTTTTGTCACTCTTTTTGTATCGTTCGTTTCTTGAATTTAGAATGAAACTTTCATTTAAAAAAATCTTGTTGATTAAGCGCTGAATCTAGGCTAGCTTTAATCTTATCAATTGCACCATAAACAGCTAGTTCAAGAGAATCGGCATGACAAGTAACCGCAAGAGACTTTCTGCCTTGTATGCGGGCTTCAAGCGTACAACGTTTATCTTTCTGGCTATCCCTCTTTCCGTCCGCATCAGTAAGGTGTACTTCTAATCTTGAAATATGACTGCTGAATCTGTTGCGTTTCTCTGAAATCATGTCGCTGCAGAATTCACTAAACCCTGCGCTTCCGGATACATTGTGTATCTGTATTTAATTGAATTTTCAAATGCTTTTAAGGAAACAATATGGACATTCCACAGGGCAAATCTCTTACACAACTTTGACATTAAGTTACATCATCCCCACCATTGGATTAATAATGTATTTGCAATAACCGCTCAAACTTAAGCGCTACCATATACATTTTTTGCGCCTATTTTCAAATGTTTTACAATACCTGCCCAAGATTTAGGACACCAATACCCTCCCAATGGCACACCCAAATACCTACTCTTTTTTTACCGTTTTCAATGGACAGAATTATGCTCAAAACATAGAACACCTTGAGTATTGACATTTAACGGCTATATTTATAATATACACTCCAGTAAAAAAAGAAAAGATTATTTATATCAACTGCAAGTTTACCGATACCATTTCAGCGACATTTTCATCGATCATCATTTTATGCTACTCCAAAAAAGCACACTTGGAGGAATACTGAGAACTTATGATATTATATATAAAATACATGGTGAGTCGTCGTTGTAAAATGATGGTTAAAGAAGAGCTTCAAAAGTTAGGGATTATGTGTACTTCTATTGAACTTGGAATGGTAGAAATAATGAAAGACATATGTAAAGAAAAACACGATCTCCTGAAAATGAATTTAATGAAATCAGGTTTGGAGCTCCTTGACAATAAACGTAGCATTTTGGTTGAAAGCATAAAGAATGTAATTACTGAAATGATTCAAAATTCCAATGAAATACCCAAGGTGAATTATTCGGATTTTATTAGTGAAAAATTAGGCTACGACTACACCTATCTCGCCAATGTCTTCTCCGAGGTGAAAGGCACTACTATCCAACATTATATTATACTCAATAAAATAGAAAAGGCGAAGGAACTCTTACTATATGATGAATTATCGCTTACAGAAATAGCCTACCGTTTAAATTACAGTAGCGTAGCACACTTATCCAATCAATTCAAAAAAATCACGGGTCTAACCCCTACTTTTTATAAAGGTATCGCTAAAAAAAGAAGGGGAAATCTTGAACGTATTTAAGCTGAGTAATTTTCAATTTGACGATTATAGCCGTGTGCTAGACTACTATACCACCAAAATCGGGGGCATTACTAATAACTAGGCTCTCTTTTTTTCTCAAATGTGTGAATAATGTAAAACATTCACTGCTTTCTGTAACGCTTACTGGCTATTCTTTAATCACCTTTGATTATTGGAAATCAATTCAAAAATCACAATATGAAAACATCAATTTTAATAATCGGATTATGCTTATGTACAGCAGGTGGAATTTTCACAAGTTGTAATAGTCCTGCAGAAAAAGTAGAAGACGCACAAGAAAATATCTCTAAAGCAACGAAGGATTTAGACAAAGCCAATAAAAAGTTTGTAGCGGAGGTGAAAAATTATAGGGAGGAAAAAGCACGAAAAATTACCGCTAACGAAAAATTAATTGCTGATTTTAAAACAAGTATAAAAAATGAGAAAAAAGATATCAAAGCCGAGCATGAAAAAATAATAACTCAATTAGAACAAAAAAATGACGAGCTAAAACAGAAGATCGAGGAATATAAAGAAGATGGAAAAGAAAAGTGGGAATCATTCAAAAAAGAACTTAACCACGACATGGATGTCTTAGGTAAAGCATTTAAAGATCTTGCAACAAACAACATCAAGTAGTGTAAACCTTTAAAGAGCTATTTTAAAACTAAACACCAAGGGAAATTTACTTTATACAATCGCAATAATGTTGGTCATCCTTTAGGCTGTTGGATTTCTTGCTTTTAAAGCTGGAAGAATTATTCACGTTCTTTTGGTAATTGCAATAATTATCAGAATTTTTAAAGGGAAAAAAATATTATAAAATAAACATGAAAAATCTTCTACTTATTTTCAGTTTTCCGTGTTTATTATTTGGAGTTATTAAGGACCGGATTTTAAAGCAGATTCAAAATTCGGTTTTTTCTGAGGTATATTCTTTGAAATACCAATAGAGACGATTCTAAGTTCCAACCCAGAAACCCCGATATGGCATGCCATATCGGGGTTTCTGTTTTTAGACCAAATTCACCCCTCTCCTCAATATCAAAAAACCAAAAAAAACCACCCCCACCCCAAAACCACCTCAACAAACAAACCAATTCCCTATCTTATTGCACCAACGCAGATAAAACCGTCATGAAAAGCCTGACCTTAATAATCGCCGTCCTCCTAGTAGGATCATCAACTTCCAAAGCCCAGCAATACGAACCTTTTATTGACACCACTAAGCGGTGGGTCCAGGAATTTTCGGAAAGGGATAATGGAGAACTAGAGGAATCCCACTACTTGTTCTTCTTTGACGGAGAGGTAGAGTTGGATGGGCAAACCTATTCTGTTTTGAATAAAACCTGCAGTTATTATAGCCTTGCCAATCAACAACAGCAAATCATAGAAGAAGATCGGAAATGCGATACAAGTCTTGTGGCATATTTAAGGGAGGATGTTTCCAATAAAAAACTATTCAAGCATAAGTCCTCTCCAGAGCCTTTTGATACTTGCTCAAAGATTATGTATCACGAGGACTTCCAAGATCCCGATGCCTTTCCGTTTGAGGCTTTAGCTATTAATTTCTCTTATGATTCTAGCAACGTTGGGGATACGCTTGTTTTCACCTCCTACATGCAACGAAAATTGGAAGTTATTCAATACAAACCAAACTGGTTTTTCCCTGGCAGTGATTACTATTATTTTACCATTTGGGGATATTTTGACAGTGAGTTTTTTGATCTATTTGGTGTGGACAAGGAGTTGCCTGAATTTAACTTAAACTACCAACAGGGTTTTTGGGGTGGAATTATTTACCCTGTCGAAGAATGCACCTCTTGGTTTCACGGATACTTCAACCGTCCCATTTGCTTTTCAATGCAAAACACCATCTGGTTTGATGATAGAATAGGCGCAAGCATAGATGGAACTCCGGGTCAATGTGAAGCATCCTGGTTTGGTTCTAGCATAGGCGAACACCAAGCCCCAGAAAAACCGTGGATCCAAAACCCAGTGGTGGAGAATACCATCCAGTTCCTCTCTCCCCAAAGCGGACAACTTACCATCCAAGACCCATCCGGAAAAATCATCCTAAGCCAAGAAATAAGCCACATAAACAAGGTCCACATTCCCAAAGGATTATCCGGAGTCTACTTGGTTTTTGTGGAGAATAATACAGGCACCAAAGTTGTTAGGGCTATAGTTCATTGACCCCAAACAAAAAGGAGCCATACCAACATTGTTGATATGGCTACAATAGTATGTTTCTAATTTTTTCTTAATCTCCACTACTCACCAACTCAGGTTGCCGAGCGCAGCCGAAAACGGTTATCGAGCGAATCCGAGGTACGTTTGCCGAGCGCAGCCGAGGTACTCCTTCACTCAATACCCCCTCACTCAATACTCAATACTCCCTCACTCCTGTATTGTCTCCGCCAACTTCTGCACCAATAAGTTTTTCACCATATATCCACCCTCAACCTCCGAGAAATCAACTTTCTCCGATTTTGTAAGGTATCCTTTTGGCTTAGCTTCCAATTCAAAAGGTTGATCCATTCTAGTTTCAAACTCAAAATTCCCCGAGGCATCTGTGGTTGATGTCTGAACCACTTTACCCATAATGTTTATTAGGTTTACCTCTACATTGGTCAATCCTTCTCCCTGCACGTTAACAACAACACCTTTAAGCACACCCAAACTAGGATCCGAAGCAACAGGTTTGTCAATTAGATTAACCTTACTTAAGTCCACGGAGTAAATATCCCGTTCCCCCATTGCATCTTTCCGTTCTGTGGACAAAAACAACGTGTTTAAATCCTGACTCAAGGAAAAAGTAGACTCTTCCCCTACCGAGTTAATTGGGTAACCCAAGTTTACTGGGCGTGTATATTCTCCGTTTACAATGTCGGTTCTGTACAAATCGTAATCACCAAATCCTTCACCACCATTCGAGGCAAAAACAAGGCTATTTCCATTGGGGTGGATAAAAACAAATTTTTCATCTCCGGTAGTGTTCACAACCGGCCCCACATTTACAGGCTCATCCCAATCGTTTCCGTTTTTGCTAATCACCCAAATATCTCCCTGGCCAATTCCACCTTTGCGTTCCGAAATAAAATAGGCTTTGGTTCCATCGCTGGTAAAAGAAACAGACCCCTCGTAGTAGGAACTGTTAATTTCTTCGAACCGACGAGGAATTCCATATTCTCCATTTTTTCCCTTTTTGGAAAAATAAATATCTCCCTGAACCCGATCGTTGTTTTTATACACGTACATCAGAGAACCGTCCTCACTTGCACCCAAAACACCATCGTGGTAAATGGTATTCACCTTTCCAGGAATGGATTTGGCTTGTGACCATTCGCCATTTTCTTTGGTACTAAAAAAGATATCCTCGTAATATTTGTGATCCCCTTTCATGTCAATTAAACTACCTGTAGACTGAGGCCTTCTAGTTCCAAAAATAAGGGTGTTTCCATTGTTTATTAAAATGGGGGAATAATCATCGTACCTGGAATTCACCGATTCTCCTAACCAAGTAAACTGGACATCTAGAGGGGCTTTTTGAGCTTCCCGAACCCGAAGCACTTCATCCAAATAACGTTGGGCTAATTTGGCATCAGAACCCTTGGCATTTTTGAGGTATTTGTTATACCACTCCTCAGCTTCATCTAGCATCTCTAGCCTGTGGAATATTTTCCCCGCCAAAAGTGTTTCGTCCTTATCCACAATATTAGCATCAACACTTTTTCCTTTTTCAAAATACTCCCGTGCAATGTCGTAGCGGTGCAATTCGAACGCAGCTTCAGAACATTTCATATATGCTTTCGCATAATCAGGATATTCTGTCACAATCCGTCGGTAGGCCGACAATGCACCTTGCGTGTTATTGTTCAGAAAAAAATGGCGGGCCTCAATCATGTCTTTTCCGCGTCTGGCCTTATCACCAAAACTCAAATCGGACTGTCCAAAAGAAACTCCGGACAAAAGCATTAAGCTAACTACTACAACAGACCTAAAAGGGTTCATTTGAAACATTTAATTTTCGTTTATAAATTCGAATCATACCAAGTGTTGCGCTTACTTCCATCCAAATGGGCGCAATAATTAAACCAATGTACGGAATATAAAAAAACAAGGAGAATACACCGCCATAAACAAATGCATATCCCTTCTTTTTCCGGGTGAAGATGATACTTTGTTTTAATGAAATTTTCCGCCGCTCATTAAAGTAATCCATAAAGGAGAATCCATAAAAATAACTCTGGAGAAAAAATATGGCAAAGGGAGCTAATATCCCAAAAGGAGGAAAAAATAAGGTGGCGATAAGGATAAGCAAAGTCCAAAATATTTCATAGACAAAGTTCCGGCAGGCCAACAACACTCCACGGACCACATCGCGCACAAATTGATCCAGCACAAAGGGGTATTTTTTTCCGGTCACTTTTTCTTCTACGGCTTCGGAAAGAAAAGCGAGTACGGGAGAAAGCAAAATAAGAATCAGGTACTTATTGATGGTTAAAAATATGTAGACAAAAATAAATCGGACCGAAAGGGTGAGGAACCAACCTATGGCTTGGAAATACCACGACTCCGTATCCCAGGTCCAATATTGCCCTAAAACATCTTGGCAATAATCCACAAACTCGGAACTTCCCCACCAGCTAAAAGCGAAGAAAACAAAGGATAAAACCACTGGAAACACAAAATAAACGCTTAATCCGTTCTTAAAAATGAATCGGAAGCCCTTTGGTAGGGTGCTAATAGCGTCGCGCATATCAACAAATAGGCTCATGGGCTATAATTTATAAAGCTATTGTACTAATTTTGCACCCAAAATTATCCTTTTATGGCTTTGGATGCATTAACTGCTGTTTCTCCGGTCGATGGACGTTACCATCGGCATACTACCGTGTTGGCCCCGTTTTTTTCGGAAGCTGCACTTATTCAATATCGAGTTCGCGTTGAAATCGAATATTTTATTGCGCTTTGTAATTTCTCGGTACCTCAATTGGCCAATTTTCCAAAAGACCAATTCGAAAACCTGCGGAATATATATAAAAACTTCAGTGGTGACGACG
>JBLHJD010000037.1:0-17580 GCA_047618705.1 Luteibaculaceae bacterium | reverse complement strand
GTTACCGCCTAACTCCAAAAGGGATTTTTTGATGTATTTCCCGGCAAGTTGAGCCACGGTACTTCCTGCTCTTTCGCTTCCGGTTAGGGTAATTGCTTTTACGGTATCATGCGCAATAATTTGTTCAGTACGGTCGTGGTGAACGATTAAGTTCTGAAAAACGCCATCCGGAAATCCCGCTTTTGTAAACACGTCTTCAATTAAAACGGCACAACCAAAAACATTGGGTGCATGCTTCAGCAAGCCTACATTCCCCGCCATTAGGGTTGGAGCTGCAAAACGAAACACTTGCCAAAATGGAAAATTCCAAGGCATAATGGCCAACACAGAACCAATAGCATCATGGCGCACAAAACTTTTTGATGCATCGGATGCAATAATCTCGTCTTGAAGAAAGTCAGCCGCATTTTCAGCATAATAATCACAAACCCAGGCACATTTATTAATCTCTGCTCTCGATTCTCCAATGGGTTTCCCCATTTCAAGACTGATCATTTTTGCATACTGCTCCACATTGTCTTTTAACACTTTCCCTGCAGCCAGCATTAATTCGGAGCGTTTAGCCATTGCCACTTTTCTCCAGCTTTTAAAGACATTCGCGGACTTTTCTAGCCGAGCGTCTAGTTCCTCATTAGTAAGCGCAACATAGCTACCTACTTGCTTCCCATCAAATGGGTTGATACTGTTAAATTGCATACATTAATGTAATTGGCCGTCAGCAAATGCCGTTGATTGGTAATTTTTTACTCCTTTTATTTTGTCGATCCAATTCCAGGAAGTGAAGAGTGTTATTTCGTTGGAATGACTCTCATCAACAAATCCTGATTGGTCAAATTTCCAAATAATATTTTCCGCTTGGGGGAACGAATTGGACGCTAATTGATCATCAAATAGTCTCAATATTATATTATGATCATCCATACCATCCGTCAGAAGGCGGACAATAAATGATTTGGACGGATTTTGCACGTTTTTGGCGGAGTCTGAATTTCCAGAAACAACTTTGAACCTCAGTTTTACAATATCTGGAATGGGAAATTCTTTTGGGAAAGCCCAATTTAACATACAGCTGATGTTAAACAAATCCTCATGAAAACGAATATCCGCGTACTCTTCCCATATTCGGTCATCCTTCAGCTCTTCTGCTAAATTTTGCCTTTGTCCTTTGGATAAACTCTCCCCGAACCTCAACTGAAGCAGCACTTGCGCTGCTTCAGTTGATTCCATATCGGAAAGGGCCATGGCCGTCATGTCCTTCAACTCCTCTTCCGGAATTGAACCGACATCTTCATAATCGATCAGATTTAATAGGCTCTGAAATATTGGGGTATTCCATGCGCCAGGAATTTCGTGGACTTCCTTCATTTCCAGAATTTCCACTTGATATTTGTAATTCAATGTTTCTGAATTATTTCGTTAAAGTTCCAGTAAGGACCAGAGACTTCCGCTTATCTTCCACCAATTCTGATGAATATTGACCTTGGATAGCGGTAATCCATTGTTTGGCTCTTTTGGTGAGTTTGAAGTTATCATCCATCATTCTTCCACGCGTCACTAATATTCCCATATCAGCACCTTCATAGAGATAATCTCCTTTGCCCGTAATACGTAAAAAGAATGCCTCTTGTTCGCTTTCTACAGCTCTTCTGTGGGTATCCATTCTATCAAATTGAATGTGGCCGTTGTCAAATGATTTCCAAATCCCAGAACGCGGCGCATCTTTTACATATTCAATGGTGTCTTCCGTATGTTTAATAACCAACTGGCTCCAGCTGTCACAGTTTTCCTGCTTAGACCATCTTCTGTTGATGTCCTTGATGTTTAACTCATAATCAATGTCCATCCACTCCAAAATGTGAAATAAGTAGAGTGGGGCATCTGCCAAAGCAAACACAGCATGATTCGTAATTGAACTTGCTCCGGTTACTCTTGGATTTAATTCACCCAAATAAACTTCACCATTGTCCTGGTCAATTAAGAAATCCAATTCAAAATATCCTTTATATCCTTCTTTTCTAAGCTGATCACCAAAAAGCTGCGTTGATGCATGGGCCTTTTTTCTGATGCTTGGAGAAAATGCTTCCGGGAAAATTTCATTTCCACACCAGCCACCTTTGTAAGGAGTTAGTTCTTTAAAACCAACCAATTCCGTCATCAAAGGAGCAACAATAGTTCCGTGTCGGGTTACACAGGCTTCAATTGCAGATCCTTTGCAATTGATACGTTTCATAACCTTTACTTCTTTTTCTTTTTCTATTTCTTCCGCATGTTTGGCATACTCTTCCTCGTTGGTGATAAAGAAAGTGGTGTGACCTGAATCGCCAAAAGGGGTTTGAACTACAAGGTCAGTACCTAACTCTTTAGCAACGGAACATAAGTGCTTGTAATCTTTTACTTGGGATAATACATAGGGCACACATTTTACTCCAGCTTTTTCGGCTATGCGGTTTGTGTTTACCTTGTTGTCCAAGGCAGTACGCATTTTCGCACTCGGGAACATTACTTCCAAACCTTGCTTTTTAGCTAGTTTTTCAGTTTCCTCATCAAACATCAGGAACATGGCCTTCCCTGTTTCACCCCCTTTTTTCCTTGTTTTCAGGTAGTCCTGCACCTCCGGATGCTGAAGCAAATAGTTATTAATGTCCTCAATACATTCAAACTCATCGTGGGGAATTTCTTCTTTTGGAGAGAAAACGTTGGGGTGAAGTCCATCAAAACATTCGATATAACAGATGTATTTAAATCCTTTTATCCACTCATCTGCTCCCAGAAGGTTGAAGTTAGTTGCACCTATAAAATAAATGGGCACCTCGTTTTTATGGAAGTATCTTCTAATGTCCGCAACTCCTTTTAGAATTGGGTTCGTTTTTGCTTTTTTGATGTCTGTTGATTTCTTGGTCATTATATGGTTTTTAAAGGTGAGTTAATGTTAATTATTTTTTTTCCTACTCCCATTGCTCCCATGGAGGTAGTTGTTTGCTGTCTGTCCAGAATGCTAGCCTTAAAAATGCGCAATCCCAGATCTGCTCTGTAGCCATGAATCTCAGAAACGTCCAGAGCGAGAAGAAATTGAATAATCTCCGCACTGACTACTTGTCCCGGAACCAACACCGGAAATCCAGGTGGGTAAGGGATAACAAAAGAGGAGGCAACTAATTCTTTATTTTCTTCTATGGCCGGTAAGCAGTCTGGAAGTGAAATGTACTCTGTGTTGTCTTCGTTGTAGGCGAGAAAAAATGCTTCCCTCAAATTCCCACCAGGAACGCCTGGTACTGCTTGAAAAGAATGGTGGAAATAGCTAAAATCGGGTAGGGGAGGAACTTCCATGGTTAGGGAGTGAATCCTGGCTTCATGTATCTCATTTTCTCTTTTGTTGAGACCCTCGAATTCTACATCCAGTTCATCCGCAATTTTTAGCAGTGCATTAATCAGGTAAGTGACACTTCCTCTGGTGGTTCCAATATTGGTCATAAACAAGACCGTGTTTCGAGAGGTCTTGTTTATTTGGATATTGAATTTATCCATCAAATATTTATTCTTGAAAGTATCTCCGTCTATACCAGTTCTTCCGATGTGCAGGGTTACTTTGGTTGGGTCCAATACAAATTCATCTTCCGCCCAAGAGTCTTCCATTCTATTCCACCCGGTTTTCTGTTCATAATATTCAGCTAAGCCTGTTTGCCGATATTCGTCTGGAATAAAATTATGCACGGTAAGAACGTCAAAATATTTACTCAGTTTTGGGGTGTCATTTATCTTGGCTCGTAAAACCATCGCCAATTCAATGGCTTTCTCAACCAGTTCAAAGCCTTCAAATTGCACCTGCCTTCTTCCTACATCCAAGGATGCCAACATTTGGTAATTAGGGGAAGTGGAAGTGTGCGTCATATAGGCCTCCAAAAAGGTGCTTTCACTTTTTCTTCTAAAATCCTCATCCCAGATATGTATCATGGAACCCTGTCTAAAACTACTCAGTGTTTTATGGGTACTTTGTGTAGTATAAACACGAATTCGCACTTTATCAGGGTCAGGGAGCAGGGAGATTTCTCCCTTTTTCAGGTCCTTGATATACGATTTGTATTCTTTTTTATAACTCTCGCTTTTATACTTTTCAGCCAGTTTATTTGCTGTAAACATGCCTGTTCGTTGCTTATACGTATAGGTGAAGCTGGCAAATGCAAACCAGGCTTCATCCCACAAGAAAATCATATCCGGCTTTATGGCCAAAATTTCTTGCATTACCCGTTCAACGTTGTAAACCAAGCCATCAAAAGTACAGTTGGTCAGGAGGAGCATTTTTACTTTATCCAACCTTCCAGAGCTTTTAAGTTGCAATAATTTGCTCTTAATCTGCTGCAAAGGAACTGCCCCATACATGGAGTATTGCTGAATTGGATACGAATCGAGGTAAACGGGATACGCTCCTGCTAGCACTAAGCCATAGTGATGAGATTTGTGGCAATCTCGGTCAATTAGCACCACATCTCCTGGTTGAACCAAGGCTTGCATCACAATTTTATTGGCCGTAGATGTTCCGTTGGTTACAAAAAATGTACGCTGGGAGCCATAGGCATTCCTGGCCATTTCCTGAGCCTTTTTAAGGGGGCCAGTAGGTTGCAAGAGTGAGTCTAAGCCTCCAGTGGTGGCAGACGTTTCTGCCAAGAACATGTTACGCCCATAAAAATCTCCAAAATCCTTAATCCACCTCGACTTAAAGACGGAGTTTCCTCTAGAAATTGGCATGGCATGGAATACTCCAGTCGGTTTTTGGCTGTACTCTTTTAGTGCAGAAAAGAAAGGTGTTTCGTACCGTTCTTTGATCCCCCGGATAATGGACAAGTGAATTTCTTGCAAATCTTCCCTTCTGTAGAAAATCCGTCGGAAGGAATTAATAGTTTGATCTTTTAAATCAACTAAAGCCGTGTCTGTTACATAATAACTATCCAGTTCTGGTCGCAATTGTTTAACCAATTGGCCTAGAATGGGGCCAAGTTCTTCTTCCGGTTTGGATGAATAGTTAAAATTGAGTGCGTTTTGGACGTACGGTTTTATGAGCGGTGTAATTCCTTTGGAGTGGTAAGGAGGTGCCGATCTGATAACCACAGCCTGAATGTTGTAATTAAACAACAAGGCGATGAGTGCATCCTGAAACGACCTTTGCACCACAACCCCAAAATTAAACTCTTCCTGATCGTCTCTGAGCTCTGCCAGTTTTTTCTTAAGAGATTGCTCTTCACCCTCTGTAATATTCTCTACGAACAATACTTCAAAGTAGCCCTTTTTCGTTTTTTCAACCGTCTTTACTACTTCGTCCTCTTCTTGAATGTGCTTGTCTTCATCCAAAAAACTAGTATTACTCCTGAAGCTATCACTAACTAGCTGGTGAGTGGTATCCCCAACCTGATTGGCTAATGCGGTATGCTCATGTCTCTCTAAAGCTGCGTGTAAGACCTTCAGCCGCGACATTCCCGGAAAAGCAAAAAAACATTCCACCCCATTTAGACTTTTTAAAATCTCTTTTGATCTTTCTATGTGAGCCTTTTCATTGGATGAACCTTTTCTGCACCTGGCTAATTCAGCTGTTTCATTTTTTAGTTCATTCCAAAAGTCAACACGCAGCTGTCCAATGTTATAATATGGGGCACTTTTCTGTTTTTTTTTAATCATTTTTTAATTCTTTGAATGTAAGGCCAGTTTATTTCCTTCCGAATCTATAAATATGCCAAAGTAGCCTGAATCCGCATTGATAAAGGTTTTATCCATTATCACACGCCCTCCAGCTTCATCAACCCGACTCAGAACATTATTTAAATCAGAGCCACCATTCAGATACAGCAAGGGTCCTTTTTCACTTGGAACAGATCCGGGGCCACAAACTATGGCACCTCCAATTCCTGTATCAGTAGGAAACATGGCCATAGTATGATCTCCTTTCATGAAACTTTCCATTTCTATTCCATAGATGTGGTTGTAAAAGGACACCGCTTTTTGAAAATTTACTACAGGTATTTCAAACCAACTGATGTAGTCTTTTAGTTTAACGACTTTTAAGGTCTTTTTTGATGATGTTGATCCCATAATATCCTAATTATTTTAATTCATCCCACTTATAAATTACTGGACCAGCGACGTGTCCAAGAGCATCTTCTTGTATTTTGAGTTGTGCTAATTTGTCTAAGCGTGTTGGTTTAATTAGGGGGCCTAAAGAATCCAAATAAGGGTGCTCTGCTCCCTGTTGATAGATGCCAAAGTTTCCGAGGTGATCTCTAAAACTTTTTAGGGGTTGACCTAATCTTAATACACCCAATTCACGGCTTCTTTTTACTCTTTCAATGTTGAGTTCAAGGGGGAAAATTTCCTCTGTTTCTCCGGACTCATGCAAGACTCTACCATCGGGTCCGCAAACAACGGAGCGTCCACTTCCTCCGGTATCCAATCCATTTACATCAAAGAAGAAACATTGATTCACGGTAGCCATAGTCCTAACAATGGACAACTCAATATCTCTATCAATGGTTCCGGTCATGGTAGGATGAAGAATAACTTCAGCTCCCATTACTGCGAGGGTTCTTACTGTTTCTGGAAACCACATGTCGTAACAAATGGATACCCCAAATCGGCAAACATCAGGCACATCAAAAGTGCAAAAATGAGTTCCTGCGGAAACACCTACTTCATACGGGTAAAACGGAAACATTTTTCGGTACCGGGTCACAATTTCTCCTTGAGGGTTGATGACGGATGCGGTGTTATAAATCTGTTCTCCTTCTTTTTCGAAGATGGAACCTGGCAATAACCAGACTCCATATTGCTTGGCTTTGGCCTGCATTTCTGCTTCAAAATTATTCGGTATTGGTTGTGCATTATGGAGGAGGGGGCCAAAGGCGGCTAACTCACTAAATACGATCATTTCCACCCACGGATATAGGTTCATTGTGATATCAATTTTCAGCTTCATCATTTCCACATTGGAAGCGACTGCTGAAACTTTCATTTGAATTCCTGCTATTGCGAATGGTTTCATATTAGTTTTTGGTACTTTTTTTAATTTCTGATTCAATGATATCCAATCCTTTGTTCAACAGCTCATCACTGATTACTAGAGGGGCTAGAATTCGTATTACATTTTTATGTGTTCCTGCACTCAACAAAATAAGTCCTTGTTCCGAGCAGCCTTTAATGATGGCAGAACATAGCTCAGAATTGGGTTGCCTTGGGTCGCCATTTTTAATAAACTCAAGGGCTTGCATAGAACCGACACCTCTTACGTCTCCTATTTCCTTGTGGGCATCTTTTAATTTCAGAAAACGGGTAGAGATAATATTCCCAAGATAAATAGAGCGCGCATTCAGGTTCTCTTCTTTCATTAATTTGATGGTAGCCAATGCTGCGGCACAGCAAACAGGATTACCAATATAGGTTCCTCCAATGGTGCTTGGACCAGCAGCATCCATTACTTCCGCTCTACCCAAAATAGCGGCAATAGGCATTCCTGAACCTAAGGATTTTGCATAAGTACTGATGTCGGGTTGAACATTGTAATGCTGCCAGCTAGCCCATTTTCCTGTCCTTCCAAATCCGCTTTGAATTTCATCAAGGATAAGCATGATACCGTGCTCAGTACAAAATGCTCTTAATCCCTCCAGGTATTTTTTAGGCACAGTGGTAAATCCTCCTTCACCTTGAATAGGTTCTAAAATAATAGCAGCAAGACTTTTGGGATCAACCAAGTTTTTGGCACTCTCTTTTAATCGTTTAAGTTCCAAATCCACAAATTCATCCATGCCTTGGTTTAAACCATATCTGAAATAGTTTGGAAAGGGTAAACGATATACTTCTGGAGCAAAAGGTCCACAGCCAATTTTGTAATCTATTTTACTGGTTAAGGACATGGCCATCATGGTGCGGCCATGAAATGCTCCTGTGAAACAAAGAACCGCCGGTCTTCCAGTGGCCTGTTTGGCAATTTTAATGGCATTCTCAACCGCCTCAGCGCCTGTTGTAACCAGCATGGCTTTGGTTTTTTCGCCGTGAGGTAAAATTTCAGTTAACTCTTCACACAATTGAATGTAGGGCTCATAAGTGACCACATTAAAACTGGTATGAATGTATTTACTCGCTTGTTCTTGAATGGCTTTAACTACAGATTCAGGACAATGACCTGCGTTTACTACTCCAATTCCACCCGCGAAATCTATGAGCTCATTTCCATCTTCATCTGTAATAACGGCACCAGATGCTTTTGTTACGGTAGCGGTATTAAAAACGCCAACCCCATTGGCAACAACGTTTTTTCTTCTTTCAAGAAGTTCTTCTGACTTGGATAAGACTTTTATCATTTTTTTAAAAACTGTGGTTATGTTTTATTTTTTGTGCTTTTTTTCTGTAAAAACCCTTCTGAGGAAAAGGAATTGTACGACTTTCCTCTCTGAAATTTTTATCTTTTTCTCTTCTGAAATCACCTGATTCTTAACTCCATCTAAAAAGCACATCATTCAAAAGTGGACATCAATTTTTACCGTGTTTTCCCGAAATATCAAAATTTTCATTTTGAGTATGCTTAGGGCTACAATCCTAGTTTTCATTCGCATGGTTGTTAATTAGTTTGTCCACTAAATTTAGATCGCAGTTATAAGCAAGACCAAAATGGCCCTGATTTCAGGTAACTTCAACCTGGCGACTCCTGTTGATTACTTTATTTGCCACGAACAGTGAAATAGGAATGAAAATAATTAGATCAGTACGACTAAGAACTTTGGTTATTTGATTTCTAAGAGCAAAAGTTTAATGCCTAATAATATAAGTAAAAGCAAGTATATCTTATCGATGCTAGGCTTGTGTGTCTTTTTATGCTTATTTTAACCCCATTAATATACATTATTTTTAAACATATTTATTTCTAACCCCGAAATTTAAATTTGCAAGGAAATTATTGATGAAGGATGAAAGTGTATGGTGGGGCTTTACTTCCCATTTATTCGAAAACAAAAAAGGTGATACTCAATTTGTGAAATTGTAATTGGAGAGCCAACACATTCTCCAGAATCAGTTTTGATGGTTTATTGTAATTAATTTGAGCACGATATCCGGTTTGAGCCATTTTGGGGATTTGTTAAAAGCTCATTCTTTTCATTCCTCCTATTGCTCTGGACCGAGTTCAACGTTTATTTCAAATGATGAAAACCTCATTATCTTTTTTTTGGCATGGTGTATTCAACTTTTAAGGATAAATTCAATAAACAAAACCGGTATGAAATCTTCAAAGCAACTTTCCTCCAGGCGGGAAACATCAGATAATAAATATGGCAGGCTTTAGAGATCAATTCATCAATAGAGTGAGTAAAGGAGCTGGAGTTTTTTCAACTTCCCTCTTACAAAAAGTATCAAACCAACGATTAATCTTGCCATTTTACCACACCATTTCTGATGATGCAATGCCACATGTACAACATTTGTATCCAGTGAAAGGGGTAAAGGCTTTTGTTCAGGACCTAGATTTTTTGCTTAAATATTATACGCCCATTGATTATCCAGATTTTTTGGAATTGACTAGAACAAATAGCCAGGCTAAAAAACCATCATTTTTGCTTTCATTTGATGATGGATTAAAGGAATTTCACGACGTAATAGCGCCTATACTTTTGCAAAAAGGAATTCCGGCCATTTGTTTCCTGAATAGCGATTTTATTGATAATAAAGATATTTTTTATAGGTATAAGTCAAGTTTGTTAATTGATGTAATAAAAAAGAACCCTTCTTTAAATTCGAGAATAGAAAAGCATTTTAAAGGTGCGAATTTTAGTTTGGAGAATATTTTATCCATCACCTACCAAAATAAGGAAATACTCATGGAATTGGCCAATTTGGTGGAATATGATTTTAATGAGTTTTTGGTGAAGGAATCCCCTTATTTATCAAGTAATCAAATTAAGTCCTTAATAAAGCAGGGGTTTTATTTTGGATCCCATAGCTTAGATCACCCGGAATATCAATATGTTGATTTGCAGGAGCAGGTCAGGCAAACCAAGGAGTCTATTCAGAATATTTGCACTGATTTTTCGATTGATTATAAGATATTCTCATTTCCTTTTACTGATTACAAGGTTTCTAGAAAGTTTTTTAATCAAATTAACGAAAATAACATTGCTGAAAACACCTTTGGTTGTGCGGGCCAAAAGAAGGATATGGCACCCAATAATTTTCAACGAATTCCTTTTGAAATGAAACATTTGACGGGCAGGCAAATTCTTAATTCGGAGTTGCTGTATTATCTGCTAAAAATACCTTTTGGTAAAAACACGATTCACAGAAATGGTTGAAATTAAGCCTCTCAATAAGCAGCAATTACTTGAATATATCCAATCTCCCGAGTTTGGTACAGGAACAGATATTCCAATATCCGCTCACCGTGCCCTTGCACAAACTAGGAACCCCCGTCTTGATGATGAGGATGTTCTTTTAATATTAGCGGTCCAGAAAGGAACAATGGTGGGATATTTGGGTATTATACCAGATTTGATTTTTCTAAAAAAACGAAAACCGGTAAAAATTGGATGGTTCAGCTGCATTTGGGTATCGGAAAATGCCCGGGGAAATGGAATCAGTAACAAACTTGCTTCCGTGGCTTTAGAGCTCTGGAAAAATCAGATTATATTAACTGATTTTGTGCCATTTACAAAAAAGATCTACAACAGAACAAATCAGTTTATAGAAGAATCCTATTTAAAGCAAGGGATTCGCTTATATGTGAAATCCGATTTGAGTACCATTCTCCCCTCGAAAAAACCAATTTTCTCGAAATTTAAATGGCTTTTTAGGACCATAGATTATTGTGCAAACAGCCTTTTAAGGATTCGATTGGCTGCCTTTAAAGAGGATGTATCTCAATTGAATTTTGAATTTGTAGACCATATTGATGAAGAGGTAAATGATTTTATTGCAGACAAACAGGAGCATCAGCTTTTTAAGCGCAATGCCGCAGACTTAAATTGGATCCTTCATAACCCCTGGGTTCTTTCTGCCAATGAAAAAGACGAACTGAATAGGAAATATCACTTTTCATCAACAACTAAATTCTTTCGTTTTTATTCTTTAAAAGTTAGAAATTCTGAGAATACACTAATAGCATTTATGATTTTCGCACAAAGGGATGACACCCTGAAATTACCTTATTGCTACCATGATAACTGTTTAGATACCATAGTAAAAGTTTTAAATCACCATTTAATTAAATGGAAAACAAAAACCTTTACTAGTTACGATGCAATATTGGCACAAAGCATAAGGAATAATAAGTCGCCAAGTATTTTTAAAAAGGAAATAACAAGAAGCTATATGATTTCCTCCCTCTATAAAGACGATGTGGATTATGCTGAATTGGAGATCCAGGATGGCGATGGGGATTGTAGTTTTACTTAAAGGATTTTTTCTAAGATAGGGTCTATTCTATGCTCGATACCATTTATTTTTATGATGCGGGTTTTTATAAACACTAAATAGCCAAATCCAAATCAAGCAAAAAGGGAAGGATTATTATCTTAAAAACCAATTTCACATAATCTATTTAATTCCTTAGCTAGAAAAGAGCCAGGATTAAAAATATGGAAAACCATAGTCCGAATGATTAAAAGGAAGGGGCTCAGTAATACGGAAACTATTAAAAAATAAGGTATGATAGAAACAGAGAGGCTGTTGTTGCGGGAAATCACGTTGGATGATAAGGACGCTCTATTCAAGTTACATTCGGATCCAGATGTTCAAATGTATACAGGGGAACCAGTGGTTGAATCTATGGCGGAAATGGAAAAGGCAATTCGAGCAAGAATTACCAGATATGAGCAATATGGTTATGGAAGGTGGGCTACTTTTTTAAAAGAAGGGAATCAATTTGTGGGATGGGCAGGCTTGGCTTACCTGCCTGAATTTGATGAAATTGATTTGGGGTTCAGATTCTTGCCCGAATTTTGGGGAATGGGCATCGCCACGGAGGCCTCAAAGGCCATTTTGAATTATGGATTTGATACCCTCCATTTAAAAAGGATAATAGCCATAGCAATGCCAGAAAATAAAGCGTCGATACGTGTGATGGAAAAAGTGGGCATGGAATTTCACAAACTTGCACCCTATGAACCGGGGGGCGAAGATGACGTTTGGTACTGGTGTGATAAAAATTTGATTGAAAAAAAGATGTCGAAATAGAGGGAATGTTTCGCTTGGTTTTCAATACGGATATTTCATGTTTTTCACTGAATATGCTAACCTTATCTCCTTGTTCAGGAAATCCTTGAAAAAAGCCTTGGGAAAGGTAAGGGCTTGCAAGCAAAGAGAGCAGTGACCTAGCTACCATTCATTAGTTTGATTTAATTATAAATGAAGGATGACTGCCTATTGGGATTTAATCTTTTTTTTGTGCTGGAAAAGAGCGTATGTTAACCATTCATAACTCAAAGAATTGTTGGCCCGAAACTCGTTCCTCCAAACTCATTTAATTTGTCCAATGTAGGAATGATACTTCTGGCTGCGATAAATCCGTGAGATCACAACTCAGGAACAAACCACCATTGGAAGGGATAAATCCAAATTAAATGACGAGTAAAGGTCCGTGGAATACTGAAATAGAGCTCCTCCAAGCCGTATTGTCTGGCCAAAAAGGAGCATTCAAAACACTGTATGATTTGCACTCCGTAAAAGTGTATAATATCGCTTTGAGCTATCTTAAAAATGAAGAAGCGGCACAAGATGTTACGCAAGATGTGTTTATTAAGCTTCACAAAAGTTTAGGTGGTTTTAAGGTAGGCTCCGCCCTCAGTACCTGGGTTTACCGGATTACCGTAAATACATGTCTTAATTACCTAAATAAACAGAAACGCTTGGTCTTGGTGGAATGGACTTCGGGGGGAAATGAAACAATTGATTTTATTCACCCAGGCGTTGTGTTAGAAAATAAAGAATCATCCACCGCCTTGTATTCAGTGCTAGATACGTTGCCTAATTCCCAGAAAACAGCTTTTATTTTAAGTTTTATTGAAGAACTGCCTCGGCAAGAAGTTGCGGATATTATGGAAACGTCATTAAAGGCAGTAGAGTCTTTACTGCAAAGAGCCAAAGGGAAAATGCGAAAAAAATTGGAAATTTTATATCCCCACCGCAGGAAATAGTAAAATAGTTGGTCTAAATAGCAAAACCGAATTGGTTATGAACACGGAAAGAAACGAATGGGTAGAGGAGGTTTTCCAAAGTATGCAAGGCAGTCAGCGCATACCGGTTCCGGGAAATCTGTTCGCAAAAATTGAAAATCAGCTGGAGGAATCTGGAAGGACAATTATTCCTTTGCAAATTTGGGGTTCCGTTGCTGCGGCTGCACTGGTTCTTGTTGCTATCAATATCAGTGCCCTTATGTACTATTCCAATTCAGCAGAAAACACAAATTCGGTTGCCAATGGAACCATGTATGAATCTCCCATTACTAATTATGAAATATATCCATAATGGAAAAGCTTAAATTATACAAATTCACCACTTTGAGTTTGCTTATTTTGAATATAGGCCTGATCGTTTTTTTCTTTATTTCAAAACCCAATCATCCACCCCATATGGGGCCTAAGGATTTGAAATTGGGCGTTGTTGAGGCGCTTCATTTAAACAATAACCAAGCGAGCCAGTTCAAATATTTCGCCGAAGAACACCACACTAAAATGAGGGTTATTAATGGTCAGCAACAGGAATTATTGTGGCCCTATTTTAAAAGTATCTCCGACACTTCAATCCATTTTAATGAGGAAGAAGCTTTTTATCAGCATCGGGAACTTGAAAAAGAAAAAATACAAGTAACTAGACAACACTTCGAGGAGGTTAAGTCAATTTTAAAGGAAGATCAACTGCCATATTTCAATGATTTTGTAAATCAGTTTATAGAAAATGTCTTGATGAAGGGAAAAGAAAATCACCCACCCAAAAATCATCCAGGTGCAAAGCCACATTACCGTTAATTGGAAAAGGATTTTGTTGCATACCCACATGTTGGGATTACAAGGAATTGCCTTGGATAATAGTACTTATTTAGACTAAATTCAAGAGGTGTTTTGGGAAGGCAGTGGTGTGGTATAAGACTATAATTCTACTTCAATGAACATATTGGGCTGTTTGTGTTTCAGTCCGGAGACCCAATTTTTATTTTTCCGCACTGGCCTTCAGGGAGAACTCAAATTAGAGATCTCCTTTTTTTTATGATTTTTTTTAGAAAAAAGCGGCCCTCCAGCGAAGGATTTATTAAATGCTGGGGTCTAACTATTAAATGACCAGAAAGGAGGCCGAAGATTTGATTTCCAAATTGGGCATTACCTACCCAAATAAGTAAATGTTAACCCTGTACAATCGTTTAAGCCAATTAATAAAAATACATCTATGAGCAACACCATTAAAATAGCATTAGGGGTTCTTCTTGCCCTGGTTTTCTTTGTTCCCGAAAGCCAAGCTCAGGAAGAAGGCAATTATTACACGGTTAGAGATCTAGAATCGTGGATGGGCATAAAAGTTAAATACAAGCTAAATAAACAATGGGGTTTTAGTTTGGAACACCAATACCGGCTAAAAGACAATGCCCGTGTTTTGGACCAGAAATTCACCGAATTTGGAATCAAAAGGAAAATAGGTAAACAATTTAGTCTAGCTGTTGCCGGTAGGTATTTGAGATCTAATGATACGGAAGGAAAAACACAGGGAATGGAAAGCCACTTTCGGTGGAATACTGACTTGGGGCACACATTCGAAATTCACCGATTTACAATTGGCTCTAGGATTCGGTATCAACGAAAGCAGGAATTACAATCAGAAGACCTTGCCGAAAAATCAATTAGGCTGAAGGCGGGCATTGGGTACAATATTAAAAAATGGAAACTAGATCCAGAATTTTCAACGGAGATTTTCAACGAAATGGAAAGTTTAAAAGGTCTAGATAAAATTAGGTTCACAATAGGGACTTCCTATAAGCTCAAGAAGTTCGGTGCTATATCTGGTTTTTACCGGATTGAAAAGGAGCTCGTAGGAGCTTACCCAGCAACAACCAATATTTTTGGAATTAAGTACCAATACACCTTTAAAAACAAGAAAAAATGAAAAAGTATTTCATAGTATCCCTGTGTACATTATTGGTAATTGGAGGAAGCATTGCCTGTAAAAAGGAAATTTTCATTCCAGATGGTCAAGTGGCTGGAGGATTGGCTTCACACAACAATGGGAATCCTGCTCGGTACGACATTGTTTTTGATAATACGCAGGTACACAAATTGGTGATTGAATTTTCGGCCGAAGAATGGAGCGACATGCAGGAAGATTTGGAAGATAAAATTGGTGGTTCCACAGGGGGAGGACCAGGGGGCGGAGGTCCCGGCGGTGGCGGTCCTGGACAAAGCTTGGACAATGAAGTTCCAGACTATTTTCCAGCCAACATTCATTTTAATGATTTGGTGTGGGAAAATGTAGGAGTACGTTATAAGGGAAATTCATCCCTCAGAGCCAATAGCGGAAAATTGCCTTTTCGCTTGGATTTTGACCAGTTTGAAAAGGAGTATGAAGGTATTTCTAATCAGCGTTTCTATGGTTTTAAAGAATTGGCCTTGGGAAGTAATTACAACGATGGGTCTCTCATTCGGGAAAGTTCAGCAGTTGAATTATTTCGGAATTTTGGAGTGCCCGCAGTTCGGACTGCTTTTTATGAGGTATATATTAACAAGGGGAGTGGACAGGAATATTTTGGACTGTACACAATGACAGAAATTGTGTTTGATACTTTTTTAGAGGATTATTTTGGGAGCAACACGGGTAATTGCTATAAACCCGAAGAGGACGGAGCAAGCTTTGCACAGGCTGGTTTTACCCTGGACGGATTTGAGCTAAAAACCAATGAAAATAGCGGGAATAAAAGTGACATAACAGCCATGTTTAATTACCTGCATGCCAGCAACAGAACGAGTAATCCACAAGAATGGAGGACAAACTTGGAACGTGTTTTTGATGTGGACATCTTTTTAAAATATTTGGCGGTGAATAACACCATACAAAACTGGGATACATACGGTTTAATGCCCCACAACTACTATTTGTACCACGATCCTGCAGATGATTTACTAAAGTGGATTGTTTGGGATAACAACGAAGCTTTCCAGGATGGGAAAATGGATGGCGCCATCTCATTTGGGATGAATGAAGTAGGCAATGACTGGCCACTTATCGATTATATTACCAATGATGCAGTTTATTATCAAGCCTATAAAAAGTATGTAAAAGCCTTTGTTGAATCCGATTTTTCATCTTCCGTTATGGATGGTGTTTATTCCAATAAAGAAAGTGTATTGCAGGAATCTGCTGAAAAGGAAAGATCTGGATATTCCTATGTCAATGGACAATTTAATTCGGCCATTAGCCAACTTAAATCGCACAATGCAAGTCGTTGCGCTACTGCTAGTGAATTTCTTCAATAAGAAGTGGGAACGTAGTGGATGGGAAATCGTTGTTTCGAAATTTACTCCGGATACAGAACGGATTTACCTTGATTATAGAAAACGATTTCGCCCAATGAAGAAGAGTAAAAAGGGAAGTAAACGCGTAAGAATTTGCTAAACCTTGTAGTAAATTAGAAGCGGTTTGTGAATTCTTACTTCACAAACCGCTTTTTTATTTTTAACATCATCAGATTGGGACTTTGGTTTCCTCTTTTTACCTTGGCTTGAATCAAGGACTAGGATAAGTTGATGACTGAATTAATTGAATTGACACTTAGGCAGGGCCTGTGGCAGTTTTATGCCTCCAATAAAGGTCAACTCAGCCACAATAAAGCAGGATTACCCGATGAGGTAAAGTCCTTCTTTAGGTCGCATGATATTGCACATGTGCTTTTTACTTGTGACATTTCATTAGTGGGAGAGGGAGCGGTAAAAATCTGGACCATTTTTGGAACCACCTCTCAGCATATAAAAAGGCCAGTGCCTTTGAATTATCTAGAAATTTTGGTTTTGCCCATATTCGCATCCATTTTGGAAAGCTGTTCTTCAGGATTCCCACCATTGTTTACCGTGCTTCCATCATGAAAAAGCGGTGGCCATGGGCCAATTTTGATGGGTATTTGGATAGGCCACTTTCCGAAATCAGGAAAGAGTTTAATATTCGGGTTGTGTGACAAAGTCATCCTAAATTTGGGCTTGCTTTCTTTTAATACCTGGGCTTTTATTGATTTCAAATTTCAGCCCTTTTCCCAGTCAAAATTCGCATCTTGATTGGGCTTAACACAAATAAAATAGCATGAAAAATTGAAAGAATTAATTTCTAAAATAAAAATGAGCATCCCGCTTAGTGAAGCTGCGGAAGCTTTCCTGTATTCGATTGCCCAAGAAAGGGAAGTTGGTAAGGGTGAAATTATTATTCGGCAAGGCCAGGCGGTTCGGTATACCTATTTTGTGACAGGTGGGTGTTTGCGATCCTTTTGTATTGATAAAAACGGAAAAGAGCACACCTTACAGTTTGCTATTCAGGATTGGTGGATAAGTGATTTTATTGCCATTTATAATAATGAATTGGCAACACTTA
>JBLHJD010000036.1:0-17714 GCA_047618705.1 Luteibaculaceae bacterium | reverse complement strand
GAAATCTGATTCCTATATTTATCCAATATAGCTTTTATGACAGGAGCATACGTTCGGGTTGGACTTAACACCAACTGACCAACATCCAATGGGGTACCTTCCGCTTTTTCCGTTAGCGATTTGGACCCACTGTACACCAATTCTTCTGGAACTTCTGGATCAAAGCTTTCTGGAAATTCACGGGCAAGTTCTTTGGAAAAAACATCGTGCCGTGCACTAGTTAATCCATTGCTTCCCATACCTCCATTGTATTTATCCTCATAGGTAGCCTGACCAAAACTGGACAAACCAACGATTACATCCCCGGGTTTTATGTTGGCATTATCCACCACATCCGTACGTTTCATACGGGCAGTAACGGTGCTGTCAACAATGATGGTTCTCACCAAATCACCAACATCGGCAGTTTCTCCGCCCGTGCTAATTATGTTTACTCCGTTTTTCCGAAGATCTACGAGCAATTCCTCCGTTCCATTAATAATGGCGGAAAGAACCTCTCCAGGAATTTTATTTTTATTTCTTCCGATGGTGGAAGAAAGCATGATGTTTTCGGTAGCACCCACACACAGTAAATCATCAATATTCATGATTAATGCATCTTGGGCTATTCCTTTCCACACGGAAAGATCCCCTGTTTTTTTCCAATACATGTAGGCTAAAGAACTTTTGGTTCCAGCTCCATCTGCATGCATAATAATGCAATGGTCTTGACTCCCAGTTAACCAATCGGGAACAATTTTGCAAAAGGCGTTCGGGAACAATCCTTTATCCACATTTTTAATGGCATTATGCACATCTTCTTTTCCGGCAGAAACTCCGCGCTGTTGGTATCTAGTATCGGACATAGGTGATAAAATAAAAAAGGCCAAGTCCAACATATGCTGAACTTGGCCACAAAGTTAATTGTTTCCGTTATTCTCCCTGTGGAGCTGCTGGAGTATATTTTTGTTTGAGGATAAAAAACTCAGTTCTCCGGTTAAGTTGGTGCGCTCGTTCTTTTTCTGCTTCTGTTGTCATGGCTCCAATTTCTTGTTCTGAAAACCGAGGCAATGACTCTCCATATCCTTTTGCCTGCATCCGCTGCGCAGGAATCCCTTTTGTGGTTAAATATTGCACACAACTTTCAGCCCGTTTTTGGGAAAGATCCATGTTACTTGCATCATCTCCCCTAGCATCGGTATGAGCTCTCAACTCAATTACAATTGTAGGGTTATCCTTTAGGATGTTATACAAGAAGTTCAGGCTATCTTTTGAATTCTCGAGTAACTTGAAACTACCCAAGGCATATTGCACCTCAGGCATCTCAATAGCCTCATTTTTCTGGATACTTTGAAGGATAAAAGACAAATCGAAAATAGTGGATTCCTCTACGCCTACAGTTGAAAACTGATCCTTGGCAACCAAGTAACCCCCTTTGGTAACCTGAACAGAATAACTTGTATTCTCCTGGATTAAGCGTTTGCTTCCTGATTTTTCAAATCGGAAATTTCCATTCCCATCTGAAACCGTAGAAATACTTTCACCATTACTTCCTACAACCCGAATAGACACACTATCCAATACATTTTTTGAGTCCTTATCCATTACCGTCCCTTGCAAAACGAACTCCATTGGAGGTAATACAAACCGGTAGATATCGTCTTTTCCTCGTCCACCTGAACGGGAGGAGGATAAATACCCATCCCCTTTAGTTTTGTTGAACACAATTCCATAATCGTCTTCAGATGAATTCATTGGGTAGCGCATGTTGGTAACATTACCCCATCTATTGTTTCCGATATACTCGGCTTCAAAAATATCCAAGCCACCGATCCCGATGTGCCCGTCAGATGAGAAATACAATTTACCATCTACGTTAATAAACGGATAAACCTCATCACCGGATGTATTGATTTTTGACCCCATGTTGGTTGGAGAGGACCATGTTTTTGCCCGTTTATCATAGGTAATCATCCAAAGATCTTTCCCTCCAATTCCACCGGGTCTGTCAGAAGCAAAAACAATTACATCTTCTTTTTTACTAATAGCTGGGTGACCATAAGTATTGGCTCCTTGGTTATCACCATTAATTTCTGTTACCAAAACGGGCGTTTTAAACTTCCCATTTAATACATCGGACACATAAATTTCACATCCTTTGTATTCCTTCTTCTCGTACTCACAGCGCGTGAAATACATTCTGGTTCTTTTGGTCGTGAAGTTTGCACTTCCCTCGTTGTGTTCTGTATTTACAAATCCTTCCAATGGAATGGGCTCAGACCATTTCCCCTTTTTATCTTGAGTTGTAGTCCACAAATCCGTGAAATTCTCTCCTGTTCTTTTATCAACCTCATCCCCAGAAGACCCACTTCTACCAGATGTGAAAACCAATTGTTTATTTTTTTTGTCGGCAAAAGTTGGGGCGTAATCTTGAGCAGACGAGTTGATCGGCAATTCATTTTCCACAATGTGACGTGTAGGGCTCGCTTGCCATTCTTTGGCTAACTCCAATGATTTCAGACCCATTTTCCACCGATTGTCATTGGGCTTCCTTTTCCGGAAATTATTGTACTGCTCCTCCGCTTTCGCGAAATCACCTTTCCTCTTCAGCATTTCCGCATAGTAGTAATACTGCATTGCATCAGGGTGCTTGCTATTGATGGACTTATCGTACCATTTCATAGCCTCACCAATTTGCGAAGTCAGACGATAAGATTCGGCAATTTGGAAAACAATTCTGGCCTTTTGAACGGCAGAATTCTCAGAGGAATATGCTTTTTGGTATTCTGGGATTGCTTCAAAATAGCTTTCGCTTTTAAAAAGTTCGTCCGCAGACTTCGTGTATTTTGTTTGACCAAATCCCACAAAACTCAAGCCCAAAACAAGGACTATCAATGTGCCAATTTTCTTCATAACCGGTTTTATTTTTCTAACTCGAAATGTACAACTTTAACTATACTTTTTAAAGGATAGATGAGAGTCCCGAATTTTAATTCGACAATCACTTCAATTTCACCATTCAGGTATCCGATGTAATGGATAACCAAAAGGATGCCAAGCGAGAAACAAGCTCAAAAATCACCCACTAGAGCATGACTAATAGAGAGCTAAACAGGTACGCCCCTCTGAATTGGTTGTTCCAAAGAAATAAACGTTTCGGTTCTGGTGATTCCCTTTATTTTCTGAATCCTCCCATTTAAAATCTGCATTAATTGATCATTATCCTGAGCATAAACCTTCAAAAACAATCCATATTGGCCCGTTGTATAATACACTTCAACCACTTCCTCAATGCCACTTAACTCCCCCAGCACTTCTTGATACTGGCTGTTTTTATCTAAAAAAACACCTACAAAACAACAGGTCTTAAAACCCAATTTTCGTTCATCTAACTGCACCGTAAATTGTTGGACCAAGCCAGATTTACGGATTTTCGACAACCTTTGATGGATAGCCGCACCAGTCACGCCTATTGCCGAAGCAATATCCACCACCTTCATTCGGGCATCCCGAATTAAATATTTCACAATTTTCCTATCGGTACTATCAAAATGAAAGTCATCTACCATATTCATCCTAAATAAATTACACTAAATACTATTTATTCACCTTTTACTTAATTTAATAAAGCAATTTACACGTAAATCTATAATTAAAACATCATTAACCACACACAGCTTTCGTTTTAACATAGATTTGGCTTTAATAAAAACAACGAAAGATGAAGAGTTTACAATTCCAACAAAAAATTAGCAGCACAAAAAAACAAGTGATATCATCCTTGGAAAAATGCTTGAACTTAACGCAAGTGCAGGCTCCACTTTTTTTACCTCTTTCATCTGGACTTAATGATAACTTGAACGGAATAGAAGGACCAATCCAGTTTACCATTGGTGCTGAAAAAATGGAAATAGTGCACTCTTTAGCCAAATGGAAAAGATGGGCACTGGGGCAACTTGAAGCAAAACCTGGACAAGGAATAATTACCGACATGAAAGCCATTCGGAAAGACGAAGACTTGAGTGATATACATTCCCATTTTGTGGACCAATGGGACTGGGAAAAAGTGATAACCAAAGAGGAACGGTCATTGGATACTTTAAAAGAAACTGCAGCAAAAATCTATGAATCGGTGCGGCAATGCGCTATTTCGGAACAATTGCCAATAGCGCAAGAGATAGCGGCCAAACTTACTTTTATCCATTCCCAAGAATTATCGGATTTATTCCCGGCCTTAACACCCAAAGAAAGAGAAGATGCCGCGTGTAAAAAATATGGAGCCGTTTTCTTGATTGGAATTGGCGGAAAATTATCGGACGGAAGTCGCCACGATTTAAGAGCACCCGATTACGATGATTGGTCTACCTTGTCTAAGGACGGTTTCCCAGGACTAAATGGAGACATTTTGGTATGGCATCCTGTGAGACAAAAATGTTTAGAGCTGAGTTCTATGGGAGTTAGAGTAGACAAAAAGGCATTACAGGACCAACTGAAAGAACTCGGATTGGAGGAGCGACTATCTCTTCCTTTTCACACATCAATTCTTGCAGACGACCTTCCGTTAAGCATAGGTGGTGGAATCGGCCAAAGCAGAGTAATCCAATATTTAATGGACCTCCCAGCTATTTCTGAGGTGCAGGCAGATTACTTTGCGGTAGATTCTCGGTGTATAAAATCTTAAACCAAGATCTTATTACGAATATTTGAAACAAAAAAAGGGGAGCAATGTTGCTCCCCTTTTTTTGTTTACAATTGGTTTAATCAATTACTCCATCCTCCTCCCAAAGCCCGGTAAGCTGACACGTAAGCTTGAAATTGTTTTTCTCGAGTTCCCACCAATTCCATTCGCGCCTCAAGTGCATCTCGTTGGGTCATCAGAACCTCCATATAATCGGCCCTTGCAGAACTAAACAGGGTGCCCAATATTTCTGTAGACCGCAACAAAGCATCTACCTGCTGTAATCGGAAATTATAGTTCGCTTCCAAGTTTTCAATTTTCGATACTTGATTTAAGACCTCAAAATGAGCTTTCAAAAGAACCTGCTCGTAATTTAGTACAGC
The DNA here is from genome assembly GCA_047618705.1 of Luteibaculaceae bacterium. GTDB lineage: Bacteria > Bacteroidota > Bacteroidia > Flavobacteriales_D > Luteibaculaceae > JBLHJD01. The sequence continues at coordinate 12,674 of JBLHJD010000036.1, read as the reverse complement.
CTGAATTTGCCTAGAATTAGCCGATTGGTATTCGGCTTTTATGGCACTTTTATTGAGCAACGGCATTAATAAATCCCCCGCCAAATTATACAACAAAGACTGGGGCGATTTGAGTAGGTGAGCTGCATTAAACGCTTCCAGCCCAACTCCGGATGTAATCCGAAGTGCCGGATAAAAATTAGCCCTAGCTACTTTCACATCGAGTTTTGCCTCCAACAATTGCAATTCAGCTTGCACCACATCGGGTCTGTTTTCTAACAAATCCGAAGGCACCCCTGTTCTCAAATTAAACAAGGGGTGATCACACAATGGAATTGAAGACCTGTGGATCTTTTCTGGGAATCTTCCTAAAAGCCTATTGATTTCGTTTTCGACTTGAATCTGTGAATAAATAATTTTGCCTTCGGTTGTTTTACTTATTACTACGTCCCTTGATGAGTTCACCAGTGCTTTTAAATGCCAGTCGAGGCCTTGCATATAGGGTAGTTAAAAATTACAAACTCATTATTTCAAGTCTGTTTTGATGATTTACGAAAAAACGTCTTGTCGGATGTTTATTCGTCCCTCAATTCATCCCTAAAAGAACTCCTTGAAAATAAAATTAAGCCATCAGAGCTATACTAATCATTTAGAAATCAAAGATTCAAATAACCACCAAGAAGTTACGTTGATAAATCTCATTTCATCAAAAAAAAGAGTTGGCCATTTCCGGAATTCTCCTTGCCATTTAAAAAAATCCCAAAAGGTTTTATTAACGACCAAGTATTGTTGGAAAATAAACGGCGATTTAGAGTGACTCTAACTTCCCTATGAATCCAGTTCCTAAAACCAAAACTTTAAATTCTGGTGGCGATGACAGCTTCGGTAGTGCGCCATTAAAGCCTTGAAAAACACCAAGCACCCCTTTTTGTGTTTTCATTAGCCTACATTACTTAACCAAAAACCTAATCGCTATGAATAAATCAATCATTTTATGCCTCGGAATTACTTGCTTAGCGGCTTGTATAAAAGAAGATTCCACCGAAGATTTAACACCTTCAGTTCCTAAAAAAGAACTGTTAGCCGGCGAGAGCTCTAAAGTGTGGGTGGTGGATAAAATAATTGATAATGGAATTGACATTACTTCCACTATTCAGCCCTGTAGGCAGGATGACAATTTGCAGTTTTTCACAAACACATCCTTTAAAAACGACGAGGGAACAACTAAATGCGCCAATTCTGACCCGCAAACTATTGAACAAGGTACTTGGCGATTTTCAGCTAATGAAACCGAATTATCAATGTACTCTGCCGCTGACCCGGTTGTGGTTAACATTCTTAAATTATCAGCCACGGAATTTGACTACACCAAAACCATAAACGGTCAAGTAATTCAGGTTGAACACATCTTGAATTAGAGGACAACTTGCGACTCCTAACGCTCTGTTCGAGGCTCAAATTGTCCTCAAAAATTGAATCTTTCTTTCGAAAAATTTAGATTGTCTCTTTCTTAAAAAATGGCTCCTTTTTGTACGCTTATTCTAGAAACTAGAAAAATCGGAAAATAACAAAACACGCAACACCATTCAGGAATGCTGAATGTGGGATATATCCGATTAAACTTTAGCTTTTAGATTGATGTATAAAATCAGTAGCCCTAGGATAAGTAATTAAAGAGCGAAAAAAATTAATTTGGTCGGATGAAAGCTTTCCTCTTAATCCTTATAACTGCGGCAACCTCTTTTTCCTGTAGCAAGGAAAATGACACCCCTAACCCCGATTTCGAAAACCGGCCTGAGTTATTAAGTGGCAGCACCGAAAAAGAGTGGTTGTTCCACCAATTTTTTGTTGAAAACCAAGACTTCACCTCCAGTTTAGAAAGCTGTAAAAAGGATGATTTATACCGCTTTTTTGCCTCCAAGAATTATGAAAAAGATGAAGGCTCAAGCCGTTGCACTATGAGTTCCCCTCAAATAATAGAAAATGGAACTTGGTATTTTAATTCGGCTAAAACCACCCTCACCTTTGATCGCTCACAAAACTCTTTTACTGTGGATATCATTTCCCTTACGGATAACGAATTACGCGTTTCCCAATTGGTAAATGGAGCACGGCATGTTTTGGTTTATTTGTGGGGGTAGTGGGGGTGGTGAGGTAGTGGGGGTGGTGAGGAAAAATCCATAGCAACCATCTCCGATTCTAAATGGGTTCCTTCTGAATGAAGTATATGTTCTGCTTGCTCCACTTCTGATTTCGGACCCTGTAATTCCAAGTGAAATCGGAAATAGATTACGCCCTAGAAACGACTGACGATTTAATTCATTTTATTGGTACATTACACGTCACAAAACCCTTATAATAAAAGGAAATTATTCAACTACAGAAGAAGACTCCATTAAAACATCAACTTCCCTTTTCCGGGAATTGGCTTATGCCATAGATCATGCTGACCATCATTTGGCAATTATTAAAATTGCTTTAAACGATGAAGGAATTGAACTTGATGATGAGATAGGTGTTGCTTCTTCTACTATACGCTCCAGAAAATTATGTGCACAGTAAGCTTTGTCCCTATCGGGAAAAATCATATCGTTTTAACCTCCAACAGAGATGAACTGGTGGGACGCTCCACTATGCTCCCTAAAATGGAGACTGTAAATGGAAATAAAGTCATCTATCCCAAAGACATGCTAGCGGGAGGCACCTGGATAACGGCAGGAAGTAACGGTAAAGTATACTGTTTACTGAATGGTGCCTACGAAAAACACGAGCCAAAGGCCTCTTATAAAAAAAGCCGGGGTAAAGTAGTCATAGAGGCGCTTGCGTACTCTAATTTCAATGAATTTATTCAAAAAACAGAGCTGGAGGGCATAGAACCATTTACCCTAATTGCGCTGGAAATGGATTCCGAAACTACACTGACTGAATTACGGTGGGATGGGTCCCTAAAACACATTGATCATCTTAATGCAAAAACCTCTCATTTTTGGTCATCTGCTACACTTTATGATTCAAAAATCAGAGATCTCCGGGAAGGATGTTTTTATAAGTGGGTAAAAAAATTCCCCAGAAACAATGGAGAATTAATAATGAACTTTCATTCCTCTAACCATGGAATAGGTCCAGAAAATGACTTGGTCATGAAACGCGAAAAAGGTCCCCAAACTGTCAGTATCACCCAAGTGGAAATGGCAAAGGAAAGTTTCAAGATGGACTATTACCGAGTTTTGGAAGATCAGGCCGTCATTTTCCAAAACGAAATAAAAGGTATTCGGAATGCATAATGGATTTATTATAGAACTGGCCTGGCCAGAAACCGAAAGTAAAAGAGCCGGATCAGGGTCCGACTATCCGCTCCACTATCTTGGAATTAGCACAAATGGATATTATAAGGTAGGCCATGCGGCAGCTGTTTTGGTTGATGACAAAACCAAAACATGCCATTATTTTGATTTTGATTAATATCACGCACCACATGGCTTCGGTAGGGTCCGCAGTGCTGAGACCGATTTCGAATTGCGAATTTCTTCAAAAGCTGAAATGTCCTCAGATAAATTAAGCCTATTGAATATGGATGAAATTCTAAATGAATTATACGCCAATCGCTCAACCCATGGCACGGGGATTAGGAAAGGTGTTAGTACTCGAATTCATTTTGAATCTGCGATGCAATACTCCCGTAAACTCCAAGCAAAAGAGTTCATTCCCTATGGTCCGTTTATTCCAAAAGGAACAAATTGTTCTCGGTTTGTCCGGAGTATAACTTTAGCGGGAAGGCCCAACTTTATTCAAAAACTACTGTTTAAACTGCCTTTAACTTTTAGTCCTACTCCCATGTGGAAACTCACAGCCATGGGAAACCGAATATGGACAAACACCATTGTAGCAGCGAACAAAAATCGGCCGAATAATGACACTCAAATAAACATGGCATGATTAAGCTACCTGAGATTCTACCCCAACCAAAAAAGAAACCAACACACTTGTCTGAAAACATAAAATGGTTGGCAGGAGAAGGAGCTGGATCTTGGTTCTTAATTGAAGAAATAGGGACTAAAAAAACGGTTCAGGTCCAACGATTTTCGCCAGAAGGAAGCCTGGAATGCCAAGGCGGATTTTCAACAGATTCTGCCATCAACCTTGAGGAAATGTTTTCTATTTCCTATCCGTCCCACTGCAAAAGATAACCATCCTTCAAGCAAATAAAAAAATCAGCTTTAACCCCATTATTCAACATTAATTAAATTCACACGCCATGACTAAAATTGAATTATACGGGGCCGACTGGTGTCCCGATTGCAGAAGAGCAAAATCATTTTTAAATGATAACAGCATCGCGTTTACGTTTATTGATGTTGATAAGGATGACAAGGCAACCCAAAAAGTAGAAACCATCAATAATGGGAAGCGAATCATACCCACTCTCCTTATTAACGACAAACCATTCACCAACCCTAGCAACATTGAGTTATCCCGGTTGTTAGGGATAAATGAGGTTGGACGGGTTCAACTATTCGGGGCAGATTGGTGTCCTGATTGCAGAAGGGCAAAAAACTTCTTGAGGGACAACGCTATTCGGTTTGAGTTTATTGATGTCGATCAAAACGAATGGGCAACATCTAAAGTGGAAGAAATAAACAATGGAAAACGGATTATCCCAACCCTACTAATAAATAACGTCCCCTATACCAATCCGGACAATGTAAGCTTAACTAGTTTACTATCCATCAATATTGAGAAAGAGCATACCGTTTTTGACACCATTATTATTGGTGGAGGTGCGGCAGGATTAACCACGTCAATCTATGCTCAGCGAGATCGTTTTGACACCCTAATCCTGGAGAAAAAGAACATTGGTGGAAATGCGTTTTTGACCGAAAAAATTGAAAACTACCCTGGATTTAATTCCATTTCAGGTCCTGCATTGATGGATAAAATGGAAGAACAAGCCAAAACGTATGGGGCGGTAATAAAAACAGGAGAAGAGGTCCAACGGATTTCAAAAACCAATGATCTATTTCATGTAGAAACAGGGAGTGGCACCTTTTTAGGTAAAACGGTTGTTTTATCTACTGGATCCACATATAGGTTATTAGGAATTCCCAATGAAACTGAATTGATCGGTTCTGGAATTCACTTTTGCGCCACTTGTGACGGCGCCTTTTATAGGGATAAGGACATCATTGTAATTGGAGGTGGAAACTCCGCTTTGGAGGAAGGTATATTTTTAGCTGGATTCTGTAAATCGGTGAAAATCGTGCATCGTTCAAATCGTTTTTCCGCTTCCGAAACATATGTGGAAAAGTTGAAAACAATTAGTAACATCACCCCTTATTTAGACAAAACACCTTTGGCGTTTATTGCCGGTGAAAACAACTTATTTAGCGCACTAAAGGTCCAGGACAACGAGACTAAAGAAGAGGAAGAAATTTCCGCCGACGGTGTATTTATTTTTATTGGATTAATCCCTAATACGTCCCCTTTTAAAGGCCTAGTGGCTCTGAATGAAAGAGGTTTTATCACCACTTCGAGATTAGCAGAAACATCCATTGAGGGAATTTTCGCGGCCGGTGACTGTAGAGAAGGTGCTATTGCTCAGGTTGCAGCTGCTACTGGAGAAGGAGTCCTTGCTAGTTACGGGATTAGGGATTATTTAAAGAAGTAAAGTACCCTAATTTTTAAAATCCTACTTGGGGGAAAACGAATGTGAGTTCCAGTATGAGAGCGGAGGGAAGTCTTCGTTCTCGCTTTGTGTTTTTTTATTCTTTGGCGAAATTTTGGCGCCAAAGAATAAAAAAATCAGTTAAGGGGATATCCCGATAATTATCGGGATAGGGATGAACCAGTAGCATATTTACATATTAACCGATCCTGCATTTCTGGATAACGAGCTAAATGTTTTAAATAAACAACACTTTTCATTTTCTTTATATTCCTTTCTACGTTCCTTGATTGCTCGTGTTCAAAGCCTTTAATCTGCAAACAAATTACCCAGTCCGAGGCTCTACGTGTAAAAGCTGTTTTATAAAAATGAGTATTATGTTGCTCCAACCTGGTCGCCATATTTAGACAACTGCCTATATAATACCGGATAATATTCTTGGAAAACAAAATATAAACACTCGCCATTTGCCAATAATCGGCTAAACCGAAAAAAAACCTCCTGAAATCAGGATGAAATTTGGGGAATTGGAACCAGAGGTGTTTTCAAAACAACTACAAAAAAAGCCCCAATCATTGCTGATTGAGGCTTCACATATCCCCCGAGGTGGAAGCCCACAGGGAATTTCTTAATGATAAGAAATCCCGATTGTTATCGGGACTTTGTACTCGGAGCGGGACTTGAACCCGCACGGGCGCAATGCCCATTGGATTTTAAGTCCAACGTGTCTACCAATTCCACCATCCGAGCATTTGGACGTCTCAATTGCTTGAGTATTGTGGAGCGAAAAACGGGATTCGAACCCGCGACCCCGACCTTGGCAAGGTCGTGCTCTACCAGCTGAGCTATTTTCGCTTAACCAACCACTCGTATGCGATTGCGGAGGCAAATTTAACCCTTTTTTCGACTCTTCAAAGGATGCTCCCTAAATTTTAGGAATTAATTTGTTCCAGTGAGTTTTTTTATCTCGTGTAATTTCAATAATGCCTCTACAGGCGTTAGTGTATCTATATCCAATCCAATAATCTCGTCTCTAATCTGGGACAACACAGGATCGTCGAGTTGAAAAAAGCTCAGCTGCATATCACTACCCTTATCCATTCCTTGAATGGTATTGTTCATTTCCTCCGAACTGTGATCCCTTTCTAGGGTCCGCAAAACTTCCTTGGCTCTTTTCAAAACTTGGGGCGGCATACCAGCCATAGCTGCAACCTGGATACCAAAGCTGTGCTCGCTACCACCGGGTTTTAGTTTCCTCAAAAACAAAATCCGACCGCCCTTCTCTTGTACCGAGACATTGAAATTTTTAATCCGATCGAACTTATCGGCCATGTTATTTAACTCGTGGTAATGGGTAGCAAATAGTGTTTTCGGTCTAAACTTTCCGTTTTCATGTAGAAACTCAGAAATTGCCCAAGCAATAGAAATCCCATCATAGGTACTTGTTCCTCTTCCAATTTCATCCAATAGAATAAGGCTGCGGTCCGACACATTGTTCAAAATACTCGCCGTCTCATTCATTTCCACCATAAATGTGGATTCCCCAGATGAAATATTATCGGAAGCCCCTACCCGGGTAAATATTTTATCCAATATCCCCAATTTGGCACTTTTGGCAGGAACAAAACACCCCATTTGGGCCATTAAGGAAATTAAAGCCGTTTGGCGTAACAAAGCAGATTTACCCGACATGTTTGGCCCCGTAATCATCATAATTTGCTGAGTTTCTTTGTTCAGCTGAACCGAGTTGCTCACATATTCCTGACCGTGCCCTAATTGGTGTTCAATTACGGGGTGGCGTCCATCAACAATATCAATATCAGTACCCTCATTTACTTCCGGGCACACATACTCGTTTTGAATAGATACCTCCGCAAAACTCATTAAAGCATCTAAGCTCCCAATCAATGTAGCATTGAGTTGAATAGGAGGAACATATTCTGCCATTTCCCGAACTAACTCCGAAAACAATTGGTTTTCTAGGTCCTGAATTTTATCCTCGGCACCTAAAATTTTACTTTCCAGCACCTTCAACTCCTCCGTGATATATCGCTCGGCATTCACCAAGGTTTGTTTCCTATCCCACTCGGGCGGAACCTTGTCTTTATGCATATTCCTCACCTCCAAATAATACCCGAACACATTGTTATAGGCAATTTTCAGGGAAGGTATTCCTGTCAGCTCTGTTTCTCGCTCTTGGATTTTTAGCAAATGATCCTTCCCGTTATACGCAATACTGCGTAAATCATCGAGTTCCTGATTGATGCCTGATTTAATAACGCCCCCTTTAGAAACCAACAAAGGAGCATCCTCATTCACCATTTTCTCAATCTTCTCCACTAAACCAGAGCAGCCATTAAACTGATCTGCCCAACGCGTAAAAATTTTGCCTTTTTGCGATTTACAATAGGCTTGTATCGGATCAATTTGTTTTAATGCTCGGTTAAGAAAAAGGACCTCTCGCGGGTTAACCCGACCCACTGCCACTTTGGAAACCAAGCGTTCCATATCTCCTATGCACTTGGCCCAAGATTGCATTTCCTCCAACTCTGCCGTGTTGTTTACAAAATGCTTCACCACCTCCAAACGCTCCTGGATTGCACTTAGCTCTTTGAGGGGAAGTACCGTCCACCTGCGTATGGTTCTGCTCCCCATAGGTGAGCAGGTTTTGTCCAGTACATCAATGAGGGTTGTTGCACCTTCATGCGGCGAAGAAATTAGCTCCAAGTTGCGGATCGTAAACCGGTCTAACCACACAAAATGCTCCTGCTCTACGCGGTTAATAGCTACAATATGATTGAGTTTGGAGTGGTGTGTTTCACCGAGGTAATACATAATAGCACCCGCTGCTATTTTCGCCAAACTCAAATGCTCAACACCATATCCTTTCAGGGAGCTAACCTTAAAATGATCGAGCAATTTTTCTTCGGCATAATCTTCTGAAAACACCCAATCTTCTCCCCAGTGATAATTCCAGTGGGCGCCCCACTTTTCCATTATTTGGTTTCTGACCTGTTTCTGAGCAACAATTTCGGCCGGAGCAAACCCTTGCAGCAGTTTATCGATGTATTCAAAGCTACCTTCGGCCACTAAAAATTCACCCGTGGAGATATCCAAAAAAGCTACCCCATACCCTGCTTTGGATCCGAAAAGTGCGGCCAGGAAATTATTTTTATTGTGATCGAGCACCTTATCATTGTAGGTAACTCCAGGTGTCACCAATTCTGTAACCCCTCTTTTTACGATTGTTTTTGTGAGTTTGGCATCTTCCAATTGGTCCACAATAGCCACTCTATATCCAGCTCTAACCAATTTAGGCAGATAGGTATCCATGGAGTGGTACGGAAATCCAGCCAACTCTAAATCAGATGCGGCACCATTTTTTCGCTTGGTTAAAACAATACCCAATACCTTTGAGGCAATGATGGCATCCTTACCAAAGGTTTCGTAAAAGTCACCCACCCGAAAAAGTAAAATAGCATCGGGGTATTTGGCTTTGAACGAATTATATTGTTTCATAAGGGGAGTTTCCCCTCCTTTTTCTTTTTTTGCCACAGGAATCTGATTTGCTGCAATTTATTGCCAAATATTGAGCTTCAAAATCGGAACGAAACGGAAGTTATTAACGAAGTGTAAACATCATGGAAAACGAACGGAAAAAACTACAGCTGGAAGAGCTAGGCAGAATGGATGAAAACCACTTTAAGGAGGCGTCCAAGATCCCTGTAGTCATTGTATTAGACAACGTGCGGTCTGGGCACAATGTTGGGTCGTTTTTTAGAACAGCAGACGCCTTTCGCTTATCTGAAATCCATTTGTGTGGCTACACGCCTATCCCCCCCAATAAAGAAATAAGAAAAACAGCCTTGGGTGCAACAGAAACAGTAAAGTGGACCCAATTCGAATCAACCCAAATTTCAGTGGAACTGCTCAAAAGTCAGGGATATCAAATTTATAGTTTGGAACAAACCTCCAGTTCCATTTCTCTGGAGGCGTTTTCCTTCCCGGAAGACGGGAAGCTGGCCTTTGTTTTCGGAAATGAAGTAAGGGGTGTTGAGCAAGCCATTATTGATTTCAGCGATGGTTGCATTGAAATTGAACAACTCGGAACAAAACACAGCCTAAATGTCTCCATTTGCGGAGGGATAGTGCTGTGGGATGCATTCAAAGCATACAGGAAAAATTTATAACAAAAAAAAAGGCCCCGATTAATCGGGGCCTTTTAAATATCAAATAAGTTCTAATTACAAGGACTGAAATCCTGGTAAAAATGAAATCTTCGTAAACTCAACATCTTTCTTCGCCTTAGCAGCTAATGCACCATCAAGAGTAATGGCTTTTTTAAGTGCTGTAATAGCACCTTCACCATTATTAGAACGAGCCTCTGCTACAGCAAGGATATACATTGCATTCGCATCTGCATCAAAAGAGCCACTAGACAACATTGTTTTAGCAGCATCAATATTCCCGGCTAACAATTGAGCCAATGCTTCATTAGAAGATTGAGAACCACTCAGATTACCAACAGCTTTGCTGTATTCTCCATTTTGGATTTCAGCCAAACCTACATTGAATTTCACATCATCTCCTGCAGAAAGTGCTTTTCTGTAAAGATCCATAGCCTCAGCAGTATTTCCAGCCTGACGAGCCAAAACCCCTAAGTTATTCTGAGCTTCGCTATTGGCCTGAATTGAATTACTTTTTTCGAACTGGCTCCGCGCAGCTGCAACATCTCCAGATTTGTAGTACAAAACGCCCAAGTTGTTGCTTGCTCTTGCATCGGCCTTAAATTGCAACTCTGCTTTCCGGTAGATCGACATTTTCTCCACATCATTATCTACCAAAGTAGCTGCATATAACAGTTCTTTTACATTTAACTCCAAGGAGTTTTCAATAGCTAATTTGGAAATTTCTTCATCCGATTTCCCAGTAATTTTGTAGCTAACGGTAACTTGTGCTCTACGCAATTGAGGCAAAATCTTTTCTGAAATCTCTGTGTAGGTTGCTGCGAGGTTACGAATTTCTTTTTCGCGTTTATTTAAATCCGTATACATACCTAGGATACGCATAATTAATTCCTTGTCCTTAATGTTAGACGCTTGCATCAACTCTTTAAAACCTAACCAGTCTTCTCCTTTTGGAATGAAGTTGTACAAATCTTTAGCGACTTTAAGCTTTGCTGCTGCAAATGCTTTGTTCACCATTTTAGTTGCTGCGGAATTAGCCCGTTGCTCTGCCAATTTCTCGTTTCTTCTAATTTCCCCTTCTGGAGAAGCGTGAGCCTCAATAACAACAGAAGAAATTTCTGCACTTTCATTGGCAGCTACTTCTTTAGCAAAAGCTTTAAATTCTTTTACATCTGCATCGCGCAATTCAGAAGAACGTACTGAAGAAGAGTTCACTGAGAAATTAATAATAGCTCTTTGTTGGTGGTCTGTAATACGTTGGAAACCATCCTCAGCTAGGATTAATTTTTCGTCATTGCTAATCAATTGCTGGGTAGTAGCTACTCCGTTAGCAATCGAAATCAATGGAAAAACCTTTGTTTTGGATCCACGAGTTCCAGCAATACGAATTTTCAATTCCGCTTGTCCCATTTCTGGGGCAAAAGGAATAGTTCCAGTGTAAGAGAAACTTCCCCCGTTTACGTAATTAATAACAGTATTGTTTCCTGCAAACATTTCGCCTTGAAAAGCAACCTTATCAAATTCTTTTTCAGAACCGTTGTTATACACCAATACTGGAGTAATCTCCAAGGCTGTTTTTTTGTCGAAATATTTTGGAGGAAATTTCCCTTTTATTTCAACTGGCACCTGGTCACCCTTCAATGCCAATGGGCTAGGCGTAACATTATACTGAATAGTGTGGGCTCTGCTCCCCATGCGTCCTAGTCCAGCACACGCTGATAGTAAGATGGCAAAAGAGGCAATAATTCCGAGGTGTTTTAATCGAATCACAATAAACTTTTTTAAACGTTTAATTCTGCAGCAAAGCTATGGATTGTAATCCACTTACACTGTGCGTTTTGTCAATATTTTAAGTCTTAACGTGGATTTTTTAATTCCATTGCCTGTGTAGGGTCTGGACACAAAATCAATAGTTTCGAAATACTTATCCCATGAACAGGACAAATAAAACTAGGAGCAATTTCAGCAAGGGGTTGAAGGACAAATTTCCGCAGGTGATTCTGGGGGTGAGGAATCGTTAAATTGGGCATCTCCAAAATTAAATCTCCAGAATAGAGAATGTCTAAATCAATCAAACGATTCTCATATTCGCCCACATTCTGCCGCTTCCTTCCTATCTCCAGTTCCACTTTCTGAAGCGCTACTAACAACATTTCTGGTTCCAGTTTGGTTTCCAGCAATACCACGCCATTAATAAAGTCTTCCCCTTCAAAACCCCAACTTGGTGTTTCGTACCAGTTGCTTTGAGATACAATAACACCGATTTTAGATATATTAATTACACCCGAAGACAAAAGATCCAAACGATTCTCTAAATTTGAACCCAAACCGATGTAATAAGAATATTTTCTATGGCTAATCATGTCTGGCTTCCGTTTATCCGAATCAGAGGAAGCAAAGATAGATACTTCTATACATTTGTTGAACTATAAAAAACGTCGAATGAAACAATTTTTTAAATACGTATTTGCGTCGAGCATTGGAGTTGTCCTAGGACTAATTATCCTTATCTTTCTTTTTGTTGGCGTTGCCGGAATATTTTCAAGCAGCCTAAATTTAGATGGCAAGGACTCTTTTGAGCTTTCTCAAAAATCGTACTTACACCTGAATTTAAATAATGGAATAATTGATCAGGGCCAAGGGTCAGACCTCAATTTCCCTCACTTTTTTAACCCTGGAAATTTGGGTTTAAATGTGATTCTTAAATCCATTGAAGAAGCAAAAGAGGATAGTTTAATTCAAGGAATTTATTTGGAATGCGGATTTTCTGGCGGTGGGCACGCGAGTGCGGAAGAAATCAGAAACGCCTTGTTGGATTTTAAATCCTCTGGAAAATGGGTTGTGGC
>JBLHJD010000035.1:0-18699 GCA_047618705.1 Luteibaculaceae bacterium | reverse complement strand
CAGGCTTAAAGCTTTCCAGAAAATATTTAGAACATTCTCTATAAACCATGCATACAAGGCCACCATGTCTACTTCATATACAGGGAACTTGGGCGCTGAGGTAGATGGTGTGCAGCAGCGAAACATCGCGGGTAACTTGGTGGAAAAAAACCAATATCAAAGTGTGAGCTTTACAGAGAGTTTTTCTCCATTAATCAATTTTGATGCCACCCTAAAAAATAGTTTTATCGCAAAACTTGAATTTAAGCGGGATAGAAATATTAATATGAATATTACGAATATTCAAGTGACGGAAGTTCGAGGAAACGAAGTGGTTGTGGGATCTGGATATAGGTTTAAAGACGTGAGATTCCCTATCCTTCTGGGTGGAAAAACGGTGAAAAGTGATTTGAACTTACGCATCGATTTGTCTTTTAAAAATAGCGAAACCATCATCCGAAAGGTGGTGGAGGACTCCTTCCAAAGAACTGCGGGCCGCCGTGTTATCTCCATTAAAACAGCGGCGGATTATGTAATTAGTAGGCGCCTAAATGTTCGCTTTTATTACGATCAGCAAATTACAAAACCGCAATTATCGGTGCCATTCCCAACGTCAAACACGCGGGCAGGACTTAGTTTGAGGTTAACTTTAAATTAAGAAATGATAATTCAGAAAATCCTTTAAATTTGAACCAAAATATTACGACAATGAATGTTCCTTCTGAATTGAAGTACACCAAAGATCACGAGTGGATAAAAATAGACGGAGACGTTGCCACTGTTGGAATTACTGAATTTGCTCAAAGCGAGTTGGGTGATATCGTTTACGTTGAAATTGAAACAGAAGGAGAATCCTTGGAAAAGGAAGAAGTTTTTGGTTCGGTTGAGGCAGTGAAAACGGTTTCAGATTTGTTCATGCCTTTGAGTGGAGAGGTGCTGGAAGTAAATGAAGGACTAGAAGATGCTCCTGAATCAGTAAATGAAGATCCGTATGGTCAAGGTTGGATGATCAAAATAAAATTTTCTGAAGAACCAGAAGGTTTGATGTCTGCTGAAGAGTACTCTTCACTGATCGGGTAATACTACCATATAACGTGTTTATAAGATTTACAGCGCCGGCCATTGTATGGACGGCGTTTATTCTTTTTTTATGTACCCTGCCAGGAAAGCATTTCCCGACTCATTCCTGGTTCGAGCTTTTCCATTTGGATAAGCAGGTTCACCTTTTTCTTTTTTTAATGCTAGTGCTCCTCTGGATAGTGGGGCTCAAAAAGCAGAATCAGTTTAATCACCTCAAGCACCGGAATGCATTGCGGGTGACTTTTTTCGCTGTATTGTTTGGATTTGGAACGGAGTATCTCCAATTGGGATTGGCAAGAGGAAGAAGTTTTGAATGGTTCGATATCCTGGCCAATGTGGCAGGCTCCTTTTTAGGCCTTGTGTTTTTCAGAATCATTTACGGAAAATGGCCGGCGTAGGGATTGCCCCTTATCAACAATAATAATTCACTTTTTCCGTTTTTTTTGAAGTTGGTTGTCCAACCAATCCCTTTCGATTTAGCAATAAATCTAAAGGCCTTGTCCACCTAATTTTAATCCGATGGATCTCAAAAAAAATCCCAAAGCCAATCTCGAACGAAGAAAGGCAGCCTTTTTTAGCCTTGGCCTTGTGGTCTCCTTGGCTTTTATTTTTATGGCCTTTGACTATCGCATTTACGACAAGAGTCAACTTAGTATTCCCGAACTGGGAGACTTGCCGGACGATATGGTGGAAATTATTCCACCAACACGGATTGTTCCACCCCCACCACCACCCCCGCCTCCGCCGCCGCCCACGGTTCTCAATATTCAACCCAATGAAGCAGATATTGAACCACCTATTTTTCATTTTCCAGAGCCAGGGGACATTCCGCCCATCACAGCGCCACCCGAAGTAATAGAGGAAGAGCCTATTTTAATACGTGCTGAAATTATGCCCGAATTTCCGGGAGGAGATGCCGCTTTGTTTGGTTACCTCGGGAAAAAATTGAAATACCCGCCCATCGCTTTTGATAATGGCATTTCAGGAACCGTTTATGTGAGTTTTGTTATTGGGAAAAATGGCGAAATCACGGATATTGATGTATTAAAAGGCGTTTCTGGTGGTTGTACAGAAGAAGCTTTGCGTGTTATTGAGGCTATGCCAAAATGGAAACCAGGAGAGCAAAACGGTAAGGCTGTTAAGGTTAGGTATACCTTGCCCATTAAATTCAAACTCAAATCGTAGGGAAAAGCGAAGTTTTTTGAAAATTAGCGGCCTATTCCGCAGCTTGGAGTATTGAAATTTTTATTTTTACAACAAATTCATGACTCATGGAATTGAAAAAAAATCCGAAAGCCAATTTAGAAACGAGGAAAAAGAACTTTTTCCTTCTTGGATTGGTAGTGGCATTAGCCGTTGTGTTAATCTCGTTTGAGTATAAGGTATTCGAAAGATCAGCAACCCAAATGGGTGAGTTGAACTTGGATATTATGGAAGAAGAAATTATTCCAATTTCCCAAACTACTCCACCACCGCCACCACCGCCACCACCAGCGCCAACTACCGTTATCGAAATTGTAGATGATGAAGAAGAGGTAGAGGAAATTGAAATCATGGATTTGGAAATCGATGATGATACAGAAATCGAATTTGTTGAGCCGGAAGAAGAAGTGGCTGAAGAAGAGATTTTTACGATCGTAGAAGAAATGCCAGAATTTCCAGGAGGACAATCTGAGCTTTTCCGTTACCTTGGAAAATCGATTCGTTACCCACAAATGGCGCAGGATGCAGGTATTACAGGAACTGTATTTGTAACCTTCGTAATTGACAAAGACGGAAAAGTAAAAGATGCTAGAGTTCTGAAAGGAATTAAAGGTGGATGCGACCAAGAAGCACTTCGTGTTGTTGCAGCTATGCCATCTTGGAAACCAGGAAAGCAGCGTGGGAAATCGGTAAGTGTTCAGTACAACTTACCTATCAGATTTACATTGAAGTAATTCACATATTTAACGAAAAAAGGCCGCTCCATTTGGGGCGGCCTTTTTTATTTTGGCACCGATGATTAATTTCCAACAGTTCATTCAATATGGAGATACGGCGATGATTCCATTATTGGAGTCACCCGATTTTGGGGATATTGTGACCACTAACAAATCCGACAATTCTCCTGTTACCCAATGGGATATATGGGTGAATAATGCTGTTTATTCCTCCTTGGGTTCATCCCAACTTCCTATTTTGTCTGAAGAGTCTTTGGTAGAATACGAGGAACGAAAAGACTGGGAAACTTATTGGATGTTGGATCCCATAGATGGAACACGAGAACTTATTGCCGGATCTGGACAGTTTTGTACGTGCCTTGCCCTCATTTCCGAAGGGATACCCGTTGCAGGGTGGATCCTAGATTTTAGGACACGCTCCTTATACCGGGGAGGAGCAAGTTTGTCTTTTGCCAAATGGGACGGCTTAGATTGGATAAATCAACAACCAAGTGTAGATAAACCCCGCTTTTTTGTGTCGAACCATTACAGGTCAAAAGCAGATTTGAATTTGTATGAAGAACAAAAAAATCAAATCCCTGAAATGGTAACAGAACCACTGGGTAGTGCCCTTAAATTTTTGGAGTGCGCAAAGCAACAAAATGGGTATTACGAAAGAACCGGAAGAATAATGGAATGGGATGTAGCAGCAGGTTTAGCGATCTGTTCGTCTGTTGGTAAAAAAGTCGTTTCTTTGGCAGGAGAAAATCTAGTTTTCAATAAAGAAATCCCTGATGTGAGAGGGTTTCGAATGGTAAAAAAATGAAAAAAGCTTTAATTACTGGTGTAACCGGTCAGGATGGAGCCTATTTGGCGGAGTTGCTGTTGGAAAAAGGATATGAAGTCCATGGTTTAAAACGCCGTTCCAGTTTGTTTAATACAGCAAGGATAGACCACCTTTACCAGGATCCACACGAAACCAATGTTCGTTTTTTTCTGCACTATTCAGATTTAACGGATTCAACGTCTATTCTTCGGTTAATCAAAGAAATTCAGCCCGACGAAATATATAATCTTGCGGCTCAGAGTCACGTAAAAGTGAGTTTTGATATGCCGGAATACACGGCCAACTCCGATGCCTTGGGATCCTTGCGGATTTTGGAAGCGATCAGAATCTTGGGAATGGAAAAAAACATTCGTTTCTACCAAGCTTCAACGTCCGAATTATACGGAAAGGTTCAGGAGATTCCTCAAACAGAAACAACCCCATTTTATCCTCGTAGTCCATATGCGGTAGCTAAACTGTACGGCTTTTGGATAACGAAGAACTACAGAGAGGCATACGGAATGTTTGCCTGTAATGGTATCTTGTTTAACCATGAAAGCCCAATGCGGGGGGAGACCTTTGTTACGCGTAAAATTACACGGGGTGTAGCTCGAATCTCAAAAGGACTTCAGGACTGCATTTTCTTGGGTAACCTTAACGCCAAGCGCGATTGGGGACATGCCCGCGACTACGTGGAAGGAATGTGGCGGATGTTGCAAGTGGATGAGCCAGAAGATTTTGTTTTGGCGACCAACGAAACACATACCGTGAGAGAATTTGTGGCAATTGCTTTTGCCGAGCTTGGAATTGAAGTTGCTTGGAGAGGTGAAGGAGTGGCTGAAGAAGGATTTAATGTAGCAACCGGAGCAGCACTAGTAAAAGTAGATTCTAAGTATTTTAGACCAACTGAAGTGGAACTCCTAATTGGAAATCCAGCGAAAGCCAAGGAGAAACTAGGTTGGGAGCCAACCTGTACTTTCAGAGAATTGGTTGCAGATATGGTAGCAGCTGACCTGAAAAAAGTAGAGCGCGATTTATACTTGAAAGAAGGTGGGTTCACCATTAAGAACTACTATGAATAAAAGTGCTAAGATTTTTGTTGCAGGCCATAGGGGAATGGTGGGTTCAGCCATTGTACGCCAATTAAACTCTCTGGGCTTTAATAATATTGTTACGGCTTCTCGGGACCAACTCGATCTCCGGAACCAAGAACAAGTTCGGGCTTTTTTCAAAAAAGAAGTACCTACGCACGTGGTGCTAGCTGCTGCAAAAGTTGGAGGGATTTACGCCAACAATACTTTTCGAGGAGATTTTATTCTTGAAAATCTTCAGATTCAGACCAATGTTATCTCCAGTGCCTGGGAGCAAGGAGTAGCAAAATTTATTTTTCTTGGCTCCTCGTGCATTTATCCCAAAATGGCACCTCAACCCATTCAGGAAGATTCCTTACTGACAAACTTTTTGGAGCCAACGAATGAACCCTACGCTATTGCAAAAATTGCGGGGCTAAAGTTGTGTGAGGCCTTAAGGAAACAATACGGTGTTGAGTTTTATAGCTTAATGCCCACTAATTTATATGGTCCTGGGGATAATTATCACCCAGAAAATTCACACGTTATTCCAGCCCTGATTCGGAAATTCATGTTGGCTGAAAAGCAAAATTTGCCCAGTGTGTCGGTGTGGGGAAGCGGTACACCAAAGCGGGAGTTTTTGCATGTAGACGACCTTGCCGCTGCCGTAATATTGGCCCTCCAAAATCCCTTAAAATCCGATTGGATGAACGTTGGGGTAGGAGAGGATATAGCTATTGGCGATTTGGCAAAATTGATCAAAGAAATTACAGGTTTTAAGGGCGAATTAATTTTTGATTCTAGTAAACCAGATGGTACTCCAAGAAAGTTGCTGGATGTTTCAAAAATAAACCAGGAAGGTTGGATTGCTCAAATAAGTTTAAAGGATGGATTGGAAAAAGTTATTAATTCTTGCCGGTCTATGGATTGGTATATTAACGCCTAATTCTAAGATTCAAGGACAAACACATCGGTCGTCTGAGCTGTATCAAACTTTGGAGTTTTTGGTGCCAGATGAGAATGTAGGGGACTTCGAAAAACTAGAGTCATTTTTCTTTCAGCCCCATGAGTCCAGATCTTGGTTTCATAAGGCCCTTTTGTGGAGGCCGTTTTTAGATTTTCAGGAGAGTGATTGGGATATCGCAGTTAACCCTGCTTATCACATCAGTAGTAATACCCAGAATGATACTGGCGGGTTTTATGTAAATGCCCGCGGAGTTTTTGTAGATGTAAATTTCAAAAAAAGGTTTGGTTTTACGGCTTCCGTATATGAAAATCAGACCAACCCTATCTACCTAACTGGAATAGATTTTTCCAATAATGGGAAGTTATATCCTGGTTTGGGTCGAATGAAATTACGGAACCCCATTGATGCTCCGTTTTTCCAAGGAGAATGGTATGCCCGCATTTCAGATAAATGGACCGTGCGTTCTGGGCAAGGTAAAATCCATCCCGAAGCTTCTTTTTTTAATCCAATTTGGTCCCGAGAGATTGCTCCGAGTTTTTATGGAAAGGTCGAGAAATCTGGCCAACGATTGGAGGGTGGCGCTTATGTTCTCCGAACTTTAGGCAGCACTCCAGTGAGCGAAGATGAATTAAGTGCAGACGCCTTTTATCCTGCCTATACAGTAGATATAATAAGCGCGGATTATTGGTTAAAAGAGGGCGGTAAAATTGCCCTTTCAGCCCAAAGTAGAGGAGGTCTTTTTAATTCGAAAAATGATCGCCCAATTCTGCAAAGGCAATCCATGGTCGGGATTCGGATGAAAGGAGAAAAATGGAAAGGTTTTGTACGTGTTAATCCCGATAATCAAGATTTGCATTGTGCTGTTTGGATTACCCCAGTAAAGGCCCTGGTTTTAAAAGCAGAATTTATACAGGCAAAAACATTGCTTGAGTTTGGTGATGGAGTCAATTTCTTAGATCGGCCTTTACCTTTTACTGAAAAGGAAATCCAAGTTGTTTTGCTGGAGCAGCAGTATTTTTGGAAACGATTTAACATTAAGGGACAGCAGTTTCTCGGAGATGGCATAGCTGCAAATATGGAGGTGGGCTGGACTTTAAACCCCAGTAATTATTCTCAGTTTTTTATCGCATACTACCAGAACCCCTACATTGCATCTGCACTGCGAAAAACCGAAATTAGATTTGGTTTAAAAACACAATTGTTCCCACAAACTTGGAGGTAAATGATAGAGGTGATAACATTTTGCTCAGCCTTTTTTTTGGTCCTTTTTGGAACCCCATCCCTCATAAAGATTGCTAAGCTTAAGCATCTGGTGGATTTCCCAACTGGAAATAGAAAGGTGCATAAAAACAGCATTCCTAGTATTGGTGGAATATCCATTTTTGCCGCCACCATTATTTCATTGGTTTTTTGGTATCCGTTTAATCAAATAGCTCCGGATAATTTTAGGTTACTGCGGTATTTACTGGCTTCCTTGATTTTTCTTTTTTTCATCGGAATTAAGGACGATATCATTGGTGTTAGCCCGCTAAAAAAGTTCTTTGCACAGCTTATTGTTGTGTGTGTCATGGTCATTTTTGGAGGGCTACGGATTACCAGCATGCAAGGTTTATTTGGCGTGGAGGAACTGAATTTTGAGTTTAGTATCCTTATATCCGCATTCTCCTTTATGGTAATTATTAATGGGTTTAACCTCATAGATGGTGTGGATGGCTTAGCTGCGGGAGTTTGTTTTATTGTTAGTTTTTTTTCCGGTTGGTGGTTCCACCACAATGGGGAAATTCTGTTTGAATTTTTGGCCTGGTCAACGTCTGGGTCTATCCTTGGGTTTTTGATCTTTAATTTTAATCCTGCCAGGTTATTTATGGGAGATAGTGGAGCCTTAACCATTGGGTTAATTTGCTCGGTATTGGTATACGGAATCATTGAAAAGGATGCCACTATGTTTGATGTTGGGCCTTCTGAAATCCCAAAACCATTAGTGGCAATTAGCTTGTTGGTATATCCTTTATTGGATGTCCTTCGGGTTTTTGTAATTCGAACCATTGCAGGAAGTTCTCCCTTGCAGGCAGGTAGCGATCATATTCATCACCGCCTATTAGCCAGAGGTTGGGATCACCGGCAAACTAGTGCCATTGTATTCAGTTTAACTATGGCAACCACAGGTTTTGTGCTCTTTTTTAACCATTGGGACATCACCGTTTTGTTTCTGTCCTCCTTTGTTTTTGCTATCGGATATCTGGGTGTTTTCCTTTTGAAAAAGAAGAAAAAATGATGCGAATTTTTATTGCTTTTGCCTTTTTAATCACGCCATTTTTTGGCCTTGCTCAGTTGGATGTTCTGCAATGGCAGAATCCAATTGCCTTTCAATATTTTCAGAAATCCGACAGTTTAAACACGGGTGTTTACACCGGTACAAAGGGTGTTGTTGGACTCGGTGTTAACGAAGCCAGATTTGGAGGTAAACAAGCAATTGTTGGTGCCAAAGGTTTTGCATTCCAAGGAGGACTTACTTTCGATGTGAACCAAACCCAGAATTCGGTTGGAAATCAAACAAATACGGAGTACCAGATTAAACCCCGTATCCTCGGAAACTTGAGTTATGAGATTCAAGGGAAAAAACTCAAGTTTAATACTTGGATCGCGTCCAGGCACCGCGAGTTTTATGATCGATTGAAGTCGGGGTCAGCAGAATTTGGCATTCGGTTGAAGTATGATGCTAAACCGTGGTTGAATTTTCAGGTGGGATTGGATCGGAACCATTTTGGTTATGGAATACGCTCGCTATTTTTGAGTAGGGCCGCTCCAGTTTTGCCTTTTTTCGCCGCCGATTTTAAAATCGGAAATCGGATACGTTTGTACAATCATTTTGCCATCCTAAATCACCACGAAAAGTTTTTTAATCCTTTCCGGAAAGCCGAATTGGTGCATGGAGCTGATGTTGTGGGGCACAGGAGAGATTATATGGCGTCCCACGTAATTGAGTGGAACGTGGTGCCTACATTTCAATTAATGCTATTTGATGCAGTGGTATGGGCTGGTGAGGATAAATATGGGTACCGTGGATTCGACCCTACCTACCTCAATCCGTTCGGCTTTTACCGATCTATTGAATTTTCCTCAGGATCTTCGGATAATGCCCTGGTTGGATTGGCTGCTCGGTGGAAGGTGCACCGGAAGATAAAATTGTACGGAAGCTTTTTGTTGGATGAATTTTTGTTGTCAGAAATTAAGGCGCAAAATGGCTGGTGGGGAAATAAGTTTGCCATTCAAGCTGGTGGAGAATTGGCCCTTGGTAGCAAAGCAGTAATAGGGGGGGAGGTGAATATTGTACGTCCATTCACGTATTCTCATTTCGATCAGCGACAATCTTTTACAACAACGGGTCAACCTTTGGCTTTACCATGGGGAGGTAGGGGTGCAGAAATCCTCTTTTTTGCCCATTACTTTGGCGAGGATAGCTATACCAGGTTTCAAGGAAGTTTCCTTAAAAAAGGAAATGGAAAAGGCGGGAACCCATTGTATAGTTTAGCCGAAAATGCCGATCCTTATGGGTATGATTTGTTCAATATTTCAGCCGGTTCTTCCAATACAATTGCGTTTTCATTGTCGCACCAAATTCAAATAAAACCCAACGGAAAATCCCTTGGACTGAAGGTGGGAGCACTTTTTCCGGATAACGAAAGGTTTCGGATAAATGTTGGCGTTATTTATTCTTCCGGAATAGGAAGGTATTTTTAGAAAAAAGTCCTTGGAGCTCTTGAAATCCTTTTACTTTTGCAAAAACTTTTTTAATGGGAGATCGGTTACGAGATTACATGATGCTTTTTAAAGCAAGACTCGGTTTTTTGGTTGTCCTTTCATCTGTTTTGGGTTACTGGATGGCAAGTCCAGTGGTTTTAAACTCAACATTACTCTGGCTTTCGGTTGGTGGTTTCCTAGTTACAGGAGCTTCCAATATCATTAACCAAATTTGGGAACGGA
Organism: Luteibaculaceae bacterium; assembly: GCA_047618705.1. Classification (GTDB taxonomy): domain Bacteria; phylum Bacteroidota; class Bacteroidia; order Flavobacteriales_D; family Luteibaculaceae; genus JBLHJD01. The sequence goes on along the minus strand of JBLHJD010000035.1, from coordinate 8,874 downwards.
AGTACGACTTATTAATGGCTAGAACGGCCAAGAGGCCTCTTCCTGGAGAGCGATTGAGTGTATTAGAATGCACCATTCTTGGAGCTGTTTCAGGGGTTTTAGGGTTAATTCTTTTGTATGTATTCGTAAATCCATATTGTGCATGGTTGTCCTTGGCTGCCATGATTTCCTATGGGTTTATTTATACACCAATGAAGCGAATCTCTCCATTGGCTGTGTTTGTTGGGGCCTTTCCAGGAGCAATTCCACCTTTGCTAGGATATATTGCCCACACCGGTGATTTTAGCTTGGAGGCGGGGGTCTTGTTTTTGGTGCAGTTTGTGTGGCAATTCCCGCATTTTTGGGCCATTGCCTGGGTTGCCGACGATGATTATAAGGCAGGAGGATTTCAACTTTTACCTTCTCCAGGGAGGAGAGATCGAAAAAGTGCATTTCAGATTTTTATGTACTGCCTGCTCATGATTCCAATAGGTGCAGTTCCTTGGGTGTATGGAATGACAGGTGTTGCCAGTTTTATTGGAGCTGCTATTTTGGGCGGGATATTTTCGTATTTCGGGTTCAAATTATACATGGACAAAACCGTAAGTGCAGCAAAAAAGGTGATGTTTTTCTCCTTCGCTCATTTGCCTTTGCTCCAAATCATTTATGTTATTGATAAAATTTAAACGATGAACGGAAAAGTATCACCCTTTCCAAACCAAGAGGTAAAGGAAAGAACCCAAAAAATGATGCTCTATATTGGGATTTTTAGCATCATTATGCTATTTGCTGGTTTCACCTCGGCTTACGTGGTTTCCATGTCAGATGGGTTTTGGGTGAAAATAAAACAACCCGAGTCTTTTTATTGGAGCACCTTGGTGATTTTGGTATCCTCCATTACCATGCACGCTACAGTTGGGGCAGTTAAGAAATTGCAAGCCAAAAAGGCCATGTACTTTTTACTTGTCACTCTTGGTTTAGGAATCACCTTTTCTGCATTTCAGTTTAAAGGCTGGAGCCAACTTATTGAATATGGGAATTATTTTGTTGGAAACTCAGTTAGTCTAACTGGAGAATATGGCAACGATTATATCTTCATGCTCAACGGGGAGGATATGGTAAGCCAAGATGGTGAATTTTATGCTGCCTCCGATTCGTTTTTGGAAAGACCTTTAACAGAGGATCTGAAAGGAACACGGAACTCAGCAAGTAGCTATATTTATGTTTTAACAGCCCTTCACCTTATTCACTTAGCAGGTGGTTTAATCTATTTATTTGTCCTAATTTATCGGCTAATTCGGACGAAACTAAATGAAAACCAGATACTTCCGTTTAAGCTCGGTGCTAGTTACTGGCATTTTCTTGGTTTTCTCTGGGTTTATTTATTCTTGTTTTTAAATTTTATTCATTAAAATTGCAAGTCTAATCTTGCTTGATAATTGAATTATGGCTGGACACGCGTCTAAAACTATCGATAAAACCACCCTTTGGAGTGGTAAAATGTCTCCGCTTAGCATGAGCTACGGGAAAATGATGATGTGGTTTTTCTTGGTATCAGATGCCCTTACCTTTACTGGGCTTTTGGTAGCGTATGGATTTGCTCGTCACAAATTTACTGGAACTTGGCCCGGTGGGGAAGAAGTATTCCATTCTATGCCTGGAATGGACGGGAATTACCCATTGATGTATGTTGCATTAATGACCTTCCTTCTAATTATTTCATCTGTAACCATGGTGTTGGCTGTTGAAGCTGGACATAGAATGGATAAAAAGGCGGTTATTAAGTGGATGGTTTGGACCGTTATTGGTGGTTTATTCTTCCTGGGTTCCCAAGCTTGGGAATGGGGTCACTTTATTCACGGTTCTCATGATGGGAAAATGCTGTCTGATGGAACGTTGTTCCATGGAGCTAACCTCATGATGAATGAGTATGGACCTATGCAATATGCAGATTTCTTTTTCTTCATTACCGGTTTTCACGGTTTCCACGTTTTTAGTGGGGTGTTAATTAACTTTATTGTATTGATTGGAGTTATACGGGGAGTATACCACAAAAGAGGACATTACGAAATGGTTGAAAAAGCTGGTTTGTATTGGCACTTTGTAGATTTAGTTTGGGTATTCGTTTTTACCTTTTTCTACCTCATCTAATTTTAACCAGGAACAAAAAACGCTACTATGGAAAGAGACGATATCATAGAATATTCATTGGATGCTCACCACTCTGAAGAGCAAGGGAAAGCAATCCGCAAGAAAATATATTTTGTAACCATTCTTTTGTCACTTATTACCCTTGTTGAGGTTGTAACGGGTGTATTTGCCAGTGGCTGGGAAGGTTGGAAATGGGAAACAGTAAAGTGGTTCTTTATTATCCTTACCCTCGTTAAGGCCGGATATATTGTAACCGTGTTCATGCACCTAGGCGAGGAAAGAAAAACGGCCAAGTACATGATACTTATCCCTTATGCAATGTTTGTTGTTTATCTTATTTGTTTGGCCCTTACAGAGGCCAACTACGTGAATGAAGTTCTTCAGACGTTTCTATAATGAATAAACGAAAAATTAAAAAAGTAGCAGGCATCCTTAGCATTTTGGGATTGCCTGCTTTTTTTCTTATTGTGTTTGCCACAGCCAGACACCATTTTGCCGAATTGCCAAAATTTGGACCGAAATATTACGACGCACAATTGGGCGATACCGTATTTCACCAAATTCCAGATTTTAAGTTGGTGGACCACAACGGAGATTCCGTGAACAACCAAATTCTAGATGGAAAAATATCCGTAGTCGATTTCTTTTTTACTTCCTGCAGAAGTATTTGCCCGGTAATGAACCGGAATATGCACAATGTTCAACGGAAAATAACAGATCCCGGTTTTACCGATGTTGCTTTATTCTCCTTTACGGTAGATCCTGAAACAGATACACCAGAAGTGTTAAAACAATATGGAAAAGACGCCGGTGCCGATTTCTCCAACTGGACTTTCATTACCGGAGGTAAAGGAAGTTTGTATGAACTGGGTAGTAGAGGATTCTTCCTTGCAGCTGCTGAAGACGTGATGGCTCCTGGAGGGTTTCTGCATTCCGAGAAATTGGTTTTATTAGATCGCCAACGGCATATTCGGGGTTTTTATGATGGAACCGTTACAGAAGAGGTTGAAAAGCTAGTGGATGACTTAAAAATGCTCCTGAAGGAGGAGAAAATTCAGAAAAGAGATGCACAAGAGTCCAAAGAACTCCGCAATTAGAATTGTTGTTGCCATTTTAACCATCGTCCTACCAGGGATAGTGGCGTTTTTGTATTTCAGTCCAAAATTGGAATTGGGAAATATCCCAAATGGATTGTTGCCAGCAATTAATGCTGGGGTAAACGGAGCATCAACACTATTACTCATTGGCGCCCTTGTCGCTATTAAGCAAGGTAAACGAGTTTTGCACCAGCGTTTAATGACAGGTGCATTGGCTCTATCTGTGATTTTTTTAGTGTTGTATGTATTGCACCACGCAACCAGTGATCCAACCTCCTATGGCGGTGAAGGATTTATGAAAGGATTATATTATGTAATTCTAATAAGTCACATAGTCATGTCTGCAGTTATCGTCCCATTGGTGCTTATGGCTTACATACGAGCTTTTATGGGTGATTTTCCTGCCCACAAAAAAATCGTAAAGTACGCTTACCCATTTTGGATGTACGTTTCCGTGACGGGAGTTATTGTATATTTTATGATCAGTCCATATTATGCTTAAGCAGGTTTTCTGGATCGGAGTTTTGGTAATTGTTCTGACTCTGATAAGTCAGGATGCAGATGCGCAATGCGTTATGTGCAAAGCGGTTGCCGATGATTTGTCCAATGAAAATCAAAATGCAGGGTCAGGGATTAACAAAGGTATCCTATATATAATGGCGGTTCCGTATCTATGTTTATCGTTTTTGGGCCTGTATTTCTTCGGGCCAAAAAAGATCAAATTGTTTCTACGGAATTTAGTCGGTGCAGCATAATTTTTGATTTCCTTTGCTTTTACTAATGTTTTATAATAAATTACGTCCATAATTTAACGACGCTACACATGAAAAAACTCCTACTATTGGCCGGAATTATGATTTCGGCATGTTTCGTAAATGCTCAGAATGAGGATTACAAACTTGGATTTGGTGTTCATACTGGTACTCACACTTATTTCGGAGAGCTTGGAAATGAGACCTTCACGTTTGATAGAGTTCACCCTTCCATTGGGCTTTCATTGTCAGCAAGACCGGGTAAAACCATCGGTCTAAGTTTAGATTTTGCTCATGGAGTTGTAGATCACACCGTACGCCCTATTAACCAGGGATTGCGTCATTTTAGAGCTTCTATGAACCACTTAAGTGGTCACATTCGTTTTCACCTAGACAATGGGTCAATTCTTCCAGAAGACGCAAAATTTGCCCCTTTCCTTTTTACTGGAGCAGGTATTAACCGCATTTTTAAATCACCAACCGATGCGCGTTGGTTGTCTAAGGACCCAAAAACCGTATTTAACTTCCCACTTGGTGTTGGAGCTAATTACGACGTAAGCGAGCGTTTTACTCTTCAATGGAAATCATCTTGGAACTTTATGGGAACTGACTTGATGGATAATGCTGAACGTGCAGGACAGAAAAGTTTGAATAACGATCAGTTCGTTTACCACAATGTTGGTGTAGTTTATAATTTCTACCAACCAAACCCTGATATTGATGGCGATGGTGTTTTGAACCGTGACGATGAATGTAAAGAGGTTGCAGGTCCAATGGAAAACAAAGGTTGTCCTTGGCCTGATGCTGACGGTGATGGTGTGCCAGATATCGATGATAAATGTCCAGAGACCCCAGGTACTTTAAAAGGATGTCCTGATTCTGATGAGGATGGAATTCAAGATTCAAAAGATGATTGTCCAAAAGAAAAAGGCCCTAAAGCAACAAAAGGATGTCCTGATTCTGACAAGGATGGTATAAAAGATTCTGAGGACAAATGTCCGGATGTATACGGGCTTAAGAAATTCAATGGTTGTCCAGATTCAGATGGAGATGGTATCGTTGATTCTGAAGATAAATGTCCTAACGAAGCAGGAGATAAAGACCGTCAAGGTTGTCCAGCTCCAAAAGAAAAAATATTGGATGTTATCTACTTCGAGTTTGATAGCTATGCTTTGACGAACGAATCAATCAAAAAATTGAAAGCGGTTGCCACAACAATTAAAGGTGGAGCTTTCTCTAAAATTGAAATTGCAGGGAACACGGATAATGTTGGACCAGAAAATATGAACAAGCGTATTTCTGAGCTACGTGCTAAAAACGTGAGAAACTTCCTTATCCTTCACGGAGCATCTGAGGATATGTTCGAAGTTGTTTATTACGGAGACAAAAAACCTGTTGGATCGAATGCAACTCCAGAAGGAAGAGCAAAAAACAGAAGAACTGAGATTAAAGGGAAATTGAAATAAGATTTCTTTTTCACCATACAAAAGGCTGGCTTCCAATTTGGAAGTCAGCCTTTTTTTTTGCCTATTCCTATAGCTTAAAAACCGCTTATCAAAATCCCCCCTCAGAAAGAATTATTTCCCTTTACTTCGTGGCTGTTAAAATCATGGATCAAATGTTTAGATATACCCTACTCGGAATTTGCATTGCTTTCTCAACACTCGGGTTGGCCCAAAATAAAAAAGCAGTCCTGAGCATGGAAGAAGCCATCGGGTTTGCTGTAGACCGAAATTTGTCCATCAAACTTGGAGAGGTTAATGCTGATTTAGCAAAAGAAGGCGAGAAACAAGCAAAAATGAGTTTCCTTCCGTCTGTAAATGCCTTTGGTTCACATGGATATAACTGGGGGCAAACCATTGACCCTTTTACCAATACATTTGCCTCATCCAGAGTGCAGTCCAATAGTTTTGCATTGAGTTCTAATTGGACCCTCTTTGGAGGTATGCAGCGACATTACACCCTGGCTCAGCGTAAGGCAGAAAGTAAAGCCAGTGAACTTGAGCTGGACCAAAGTAGAAATGATGTTAGCATTAATGTTGCTCAGGCATATTTAACAGCCGTTTATAACCAAGAATTATTGGCCATTGCTGTAGAACAACTAGCCCTGTCCAACCAACAATACGATAGAGTTAAGCAACAATATGAAATTGGGCAAGTATCCATGTCCACCTTATTGGACATTGAAGCACAAAAGGCCAACGATGAGTTAAGTTTAACCAACTCCAAAAACCAATACCAACTTTCGCGCTTGCAGTTTTTTCAAATGATCCAATCCACTGAAGAAGAACAACGGATGGAATTGGAATTACCAGATTTAACAAGCGTCAACGCTAAGGTTGTTTCCTCAACGCCCAAGTCATTATACAATTCAGCTTTGGAGGCTTTACCAGATGTAAAGGCGTCGGAGTATCGGTTATTGGCTTCTGAAAAAGGATTAAGTGCGGCTCGCGGAAGTTACATCCCACAGTTGAGCATGAATGCTAGTTATGGTTCTGGATATTCCGGAAATAATGTAGTTGGTGTCGGAGATCCTGTCTTAAGAGCGGATACGGTTCCGGGGCTTTACACCACAAACGGAGCTCAATTGATCCAAATTAGCCCTGAGTTTAACACGAAAACCAAGGCATTTAAGGATCAAATCAATGATAACTTTAATCAGAGCTTGAGCTTTTCTTTGAATATCCCATTATTTAATGGCGGTAACACTCGGACTAATGTTAACAGGTCTAAATTGAACGTGCTTCAAACAAAAATTCAGCTAGACCAGGCTAAAAACACCTTACGTCAGAAGGTGGAAACGGCATGGAATGACGCCTTGGCAGCATACCAAAGACTTCAGTCCTCCGAAAAAGCGGCTATTGCGCAACAACAATCCTTTGATAATGCGCAAATACGTTTTGAGGAAAACCTGATTACTTCAGTTGATTTTAACGACTTTAAGGTACGTTTAGCAAGATCCCAAGCGGATTTTGTTCAAGCTAAAGTCGATTATATTTTTAAATCTAAAGTCCTTGACTTTTACAAAGGGGAAAACCTAAGCTTACGGTAATGAAAAAGAAATCTGGGAATAAAAAGTGGATATGGATTGCTGTTGGTGCAGTCGTATTGATTATTGTCATCAAAGCCCTTTCTGGAGGAAACTCCGATGATCTAAAGGTTACTGTTTCGCCAGTAAGTGAAGTAACTATTGTGGAGGAAGTAACGGCCAATGGAAAACTACAACCAGCGGATGATGTAAAAATTAGCCCTGAAATTTCAGGTGAGATTACTAAACTCGTAGTTAAGGAAGGCCAGTTTGTCAATAAAGGGGATTTATTAGTAAAGATTAACCCAGAAATTTATGAGGCAGCTCTGAATAGATTGGAGTCGGCCTTAAATAGTTCGAAAGCCAACTTGGCAAATTCTCGCGCTCGGTTAACACAAGTGAAAGCGCAATTCGAAACGGCCAATAGTACGCACAACAGAAATATTGCTCTTCTTAAAGGGGAAGTTATTTCAGATTCTGAATTCGAATCTTCACTTCAGCAGTTTTTAGTAGCCAAGGCCGAAATTGAGGCATCGAAACAAAGTATAAACAGTGCTGAGTTTTCTGTGATGAGCGCCCAAGCTTCTTTAAAAGAAGGATTGGAAAACTTAAAGAGAACGACCATTTACGCACCCAAACAAGGTACTATTTCTGCCCTCAATGTAGAGCAAGGAGAACGTGTGGTTGGTACAGCTCAAATGGCAGGTACAGAAATGTTACGCATATCCTCTTTGGATCAAATGGAAGTGCACGTTGAAGTGTCGGAGAATGATATTGTGCGGGTAAATATGGGGGATGAGGCCAACGTTGAAGTGGATGCCTTCCCAAACATGAAATTTAAAGGAGAAGTAGTTGAAATTGCGAATAGTGCAAGTGTTGTTGGAATGTCCGCTGATCAGGTGACGAATTTTGCAGTGAAAATATTGGTAAAACCCGCCTCTTATGCAGATTTGGCAAAAAAGCACAATGGAGAGCCGTTTAGACCAGGAATGTCGGCAACGGTTGACATCATTACCGAGCGCCAAGAAAATGTTCTAGGAGTGCCTATAGAAGCCGTAACCGTTAGAACCGATACAAGTTCAACTCTTTCGTATGCCAAGGTTGAGTCCAAAGATGATCAGGAACCAATCGAATGCGTTTTTGTAATGGATAACGGTCAAGCTAAGTTGGTGCCCATTAAGTCTGGGATTCAAGACCGGGAAAACATTCAAATTTTGTCTGGATTAACGGATGGGCAAGAAATAATTACAGGACCCTTTTCTGCCATCTCAAGGACTTTGAGAAACGGTAAAAAAGTACAGGTTGTGAAAAAGTCTCAGTTGTTCGAAAAAGATTAGAAGGACCATGATATTGTGCATTGAATCGGCCACTAAGTTCTGCTCAGTGGCCTTGGTCTTTCCTGATGGTTCTATAGATAAATTGGAGGCTGTTGGAGAAGGATATATTCACTCCGAAAAACTGGGTATTTTTTCCCAAGAGTTATTGGCCAAAAATGCCGACAAGTCTTTGGAAGCTGTGGCTGTGGCGCAAGGTCCTGGTTCGTACACGGGATTGCGCATTGGGGTTTCTTTTGCCAAAGGATTGTGCCTCGCTAAAAATATCCCCTTGATTTCATTTTGTGGTTTGGAGGCCATGGCTTCTTCGAAAGGGTATCACTTTTCGGCTATTGATGCCCGAAAAAATGAGGTTTTTGGCAAACTTTTTTTAGAGGGAAAATGCATCCGAGAAACCTGGGCAGAAAATTTCGACCTTCCTCATTCTATCTGGACTGATCTCAAGGGTGAAACCATTTCCATTGCAGGTGACTGCTCCGAAAAAGTAGCGGAGAACTTCCAAAATCTTGGGATATTAACGGGCATAAAGGGTG
>JBLHJD010000034.1:0-19207 GCA_047618705.1 Luteibaculaceae bacterium | reverse complement strand
TGTCCTGAGCAAAACTACTGTCTAGAAAAGTAAATAAGGAGTCTCCACAAGTAACATCAAAATTGTAATCAGCTGTAGGATTTAAGATAGAGGTAACCACAAAATCTAAATTCACAAAACATCCAGTCACAGTGGTCATTTGAACAGAGTATGTTCCAGCGCTATCTATCTGAATAATTCTTGTGGAATCTCCTGTATTCCAAACATACGTTGCATAACCATCTGGAGCAGTTAAAGGAATGGTGTCGTATTTTTCACAAATGAAGCCGTCGTCACCAGATATTTCAAGCTTGGAACATTCTACATCTAAGTAGGAATACCCAAAGTGGCCACCTAAGTCACAATCCTTGTTGGTGAATTCAACACGCACTTGCTGACCCAAAAAGTCATTAACCGGAATAGAAACAGGGGTCCAGTTGGTCCATCTAATGGACCCAGGGCCATCTAAAAACCCAGGGATACTTGGTCCAGCTCTTACTTCATAGTGGGCACATAAAATTTCATTATCTGATGCATCAAACATCCGAATCATAAAAAACGGCTGCTCATCTGGAATGTGATTTGGGTCTTCAAAGACCACTGCATACCAGTACAGTACATTATTATTATCGGCGTCTACCGTAAATGTGTATTCAGCCACTTCGGCTTCCGCACCAACATTTCTATTCCCCAGTTTCATAGAATAGTGGGAGCCATTTGGAGGAGTTAGAGGTAAATCAGGACCAATTAAGGGGTCATAACTACCCACAGACATAATAGTGTGTCTACTATCTGTTTGTTGGTTTGTTTCGCCAGGCTGAAACCCGTTGTTATTCCTAGGATTGTTGTAGCCTCCATAAAAACCTGACCAGCCATCAAAAGACATTTCTTCAAGTCCGGCGTTTTTACACGCAGTACAAAGGTCATCATTGCAGTTCTCACAAGACGAGGTACTGTAGGAGTCAATATGAAAATCGAAACTTTGAACATTGATGTTTTCCGCCCCAGAAATTATAAAATAGTAGGTTCCCGGTGCGGTAATGGTGTATTCCATTCTTAAACTATCGCATCCATCGCTTTCACAAACCACACTTTCAAGGCAGTTTCCCGAATTGTCTGGACAGTCATCCATTAAGTAGAATCCACCTGTGTGAGTCATGTTGGCAATAGTGGCCGTAATACATTCGTTCCCAGCCGATGTGTAAGAAAAAACCATGTCATTCCCTTCCACAAAATCACTGTTACACGTTTCTCCAGAGTTGTAATCATCTCCTTTACAAAGCGTGCTTACTCCGGTAGTGTCATAAGGAAGGGAAGAGATATCAACGGCATTGGCGCAAGTTGCACCTTCACTGTTTCCATCATCAGTTACAATGTCAAGATCAAATACTTGGTCTTCTCCATTATTTCTACTTCCAACAATTACATAATAAGTACCAGGTCCCAATGTGGCGTCAATACTTAAATCACCATCCGTGGGGTTATTGATTTCCTTAAAATCGATACACGGGTTTTCCAATTCTGGACACTCCGCTTTTAAGAATAAACCTCCGGAGTTATCAAAACCAGAAGCAAGAATACCAACACAAGTTGTGTTGGTTAATGTAAAGGAGTATACCACCTCGTCTCCTCGTCCAAAATTACTTCCACACAGCGGATTTCTGTCGTAATCATCCCCTTTACAATGCGTAGTCTCATTGTCCAATGAGGCCGGAAGACTTAAAGGAATTGCTCGAGCGCAATCTTCTCCATCTGCCGTCACTTCCTTTAATTCAAACTCAAAAGTTCCACATTCATCATTTGGGAAGCGACTGCTAATGATGAAATAATAGGTTTGTCCACCCGTTAATGTTAGGGCAAGTTGTTTGTCATAAGTGAATTCTACGTTTAAATCGACACAACTGGAGGTGGGGTCTGAAGGGCAGCCATCGAAAACATATAAACCAGAAACATCTAATGATCTTTCTAGGCTAGCAACAACGCATTGGTCTGTTGGTGGTTTGTATTCAAAAACATAATCGTTTCCGTTATACATAGTAGTTCCATTGCAACTGTTCCCCATGTTGGTTGCCTTGGGTTTGTCGCAGGTTGTAAATTGGGTTCCGGGAGCGTAAGGTAGGGCTGCAATAGCCGTTGGGTTGTCACAAGAACTCCCTTCTGGGAATGGAACACAAGCAACAGCAGTAATGTTAAGGTCGAAATCGTAACAACCGGCCCCGCCCGTATTCGTGGAAACTACAATGAAGTATTGCTGGCCAGCAGTTAAGTTAACACGTGCTGAAAGTGATTTTCTGTTGATCCACCAGCCGTCCGGACTAACGCCCTGGTAAACACAACTCGTTCCAACCAAACTAGGGCATTGGTCAAAAATAAATAAAGACGGAGAGGATGTATTGTCGGTGTTATTTAATGTGAATTCAAAACACTCGGAGCCAACAGTTGGAGTGAAAGTATAGATGTATTCAGTGTCGTCTATGTATGTATTGGCACAAGCGTTACCCGAATTAAAGTTGTTGTTCTGGCACGTTGAAAGTCCAAGTCCAGAATAAGGCAAAGCAGCAATGGTAACCGGCACCGCACAGCTCCCTTGGGCATTCGATTCATGGGAATCCAATACACCAAAAAAGCATAGGGCAATAATTACGGTGTGCCAGTTTCTCATTTGCAGGAGGTGTGTTTTTGTTTAGTCTCTATTGAAACTTAGGGTAGTCGGCTTATATTAAACGAGTGTTATCAATTGTGGTTGCTCATTTTTGACAAAAAAATGACCGAGAGTTACTGACTTACCACTATTCAATACGGTGGGTGTGTTTTATGGTATTTAAGTTAGTCAATTTTGCTCAATGGACATTGTTACTTAGTCTTGGGAATCCAAAACCCCGTCGAAAAAATACATGCTAAACAGGTGGGATGGTCTTATTTCACGCGGGCAACGGGCTCCGTAAGTGATTCCTTTTTCCCTTTCTTATCGAGGTATCACACGAGCCAAACATAGACGTCTGGTTTACCAATTTCTCATCTACATTCAGCTCATTTCGTGGGGTGCAATTGAGTGAAACACAAACCCTTTAATCCAACCGATCAGAAATGTAAAATACAGTAAGGGCTACTTTATATTTATTTGGGAAATAGTCATTGTTCTTCCCAACTCCATTTAGGGTTAAAGCATTGATACATCCACCAATGAGATCTGGAGTGGGCCCAGCAATGGTGTAGTTGTCAGAAATACATAATGGCGGTGCAGTTGCGTCAAGCTATTCTTCCACTTGGTGGGTGTAAGCAAAACATACATAGCCCAAAATGGAGTTAATGAATAAATTTAGGTATCAATAAATGTATTTGAGCAGGCATTTGTTGCCTTGAAATTATTGTTAAATCAAGTGCTAAGGGCAGAGGAACCAAGAAAATTGATTGGGCTGGGTAGGGAAGTCCTGTAATCACATTGGAAATTATGCGGGTAGGAGGAGGATTAACCCCATGATTCCCAAAGCAAAATTTAGGTTCTTTCGTTGGTTTGTAGCCAGAAGACAAAAGTTAATTCCAAATACAGATTAAATATGTGAGCTATTCGTAAATATATTCTGAGTAAATGGATTTATCAGGAGTGAATTGATTTGTCGATACAATAAAAGAATTGTTTAGCGCTTAACGCAAAAGAATCACAGAACCGTTTTTCTCGGACTCCACAACACCAGAAAGGCGTCGTTGAGTGTATTTTAAGATCCAAATGTAGGTGTCCTGACGAGCAGGGATGTTGTTGATAAAACCATCCCACCCTTCATTGACATTCTTGGTTTCAAAAATCAATTGTCCACCTCTGGTGTAGATTTTGAAATCGAAATCACTAATATTAATTCCCTCTACCTTAAAAATCCCATTGTATCTATCTCCATTTGGAGAAAAGGCGTTGGGTACAAATATTTTCCCTGGACAGAAAGGCTCAAGGGTTAAAGAGTCTGTAGTAATGCAGCTATTCTGATCCCGAACAGTAACCCAAATTGTGTCGCCCTCCATTACATTAAAAATAGGCTGGGTGGAGCCATCATGCCACATGTAATCCTGGTAAGACCCTGGAAACAAAGTGAGTTCATCGGTATGACAAAAGGTGCTATCAGGTCCGAAATCAGGCTTGGTGTCCTCAAACACATTAATTTCCAACGTAGCAGAGTCACTCGGACACCCTCCATTCGTAGTAATAGTGCAATAGTAAGTACCACTATCACCATCATTGGATGGAGCAATGAATGGACTCTGAAGATTGCTTTTAAAATTAGGTCCAGACCAGTCGAATTCGGCGCTCATTACAGGGTCAGCAAACAAGAATACAGTATCGCCGAAACAAAAAGATCCTTGATTGGAATAGATGGTTGGAGGAAATGGAGCGCCAATGATTCCTATATTTTCGGAAGAAAGTGGGCTCGTACAACCGTCCTTAATCACGCGCAAGGTGTAGGAACCACCATCAGCAAATGTCATGTCCGGTTTGTAGGATTGCTTTTTCCTAGAGAAATAAGAATTGGGGCCTTGCCAAGTATACACTGCTCCTGTTACAGGAGTATCCAATATTAAATCACCAAACTCACACACAGGAGCATTGGAAGTAATTCTGGGAGCACCATCAATACCATTGATTGCTACAAAAAGGGAATTGCGCTGAATGCAGCCGGCTGCATTTTGAACTTCCAGAGTATAAACACCTTTTTGGGCCTTTTGAGCATTGGAAATGCTGGCATTCGGATTCGCATCGGTAAAAGCACCTACACCAGTCCATTCAAAACTAGTGATCCCGGCATCGGTAGCACTGCTGCTTAAGAAAAGGGTAGAACCCGAACAAATAGGCTCGTTGTAACTCACTGTGGTTTGTGTGATTCCACCACCATCAATAAATACAGTAGTATCTACTCGACAGCCGAACTCATCTTCCACAAGTACATTGTAGGTGCCCGAGAAAAGGGTGTTTAAAGTAGATCCTGCTGTTAGGTCTTGTGGATTTTTTGTCGCTGCAATCCGAGATACTGGGGTAGATCCAAAAACGTCTACGGATCCAACGGGATTTGAACATTCCGAACCAATAAGATCCAAACGGATAATGGAAAATGAAGCGGGTTTCACATCAGTATTCGTTCCAATGCTCGGATTTCCTAATGGTACACCAGTATATACTCCTGGGTTTTTTTGATTGTCAAAGTCGGTCGTGAAATCGTAATAAGCAAGCAGATTAGGCACGGCAACGGGATTGGTTAATCCCTGCATATCTTGTTTTATCTCCCCTTCAGAACGGGCAACATCCCAAATTTGGAGTTCATCCATTAGGCCTACAAATTGAGCACCTGTGGTAAAAGACTCTTTTCCAATAAAAGCAGGTATTGTAGTGTTGGTAATCTGGCCAATCGCATCCCGTTTAGATGTAAGACATCCGTTTAAATAAAAGTACAGGAAAGAGCCATCATAAACACCGGCAACATGGTGCCACCGGGTATCGTCAATCAGAACAGAAGATGTAACGGCGTATTCTGTGACATCCCCACCATTCCCTAAATCATATGTGTTGATTGAAAATTGGGTAGGTCTTAGGCGAAAAGAAGATTGGACTCCTGCCGAGTCTTTAGAGACAATATTGGCGAAGTTTACCCCGGTATTTATCCATGCTTCCACGGTTAAATTACCCGTTACCAGAGTAACATCTCCAATGTCTAAACCATCACCGTCCCCCAAATTCAGGACCTGTGCTTGGCCAAAAATGCTGGAAAAAACCAATAAGAAAATAGCTAACTGCCTCAAAATCATTCCTTTCTACGCTAGTGTAATCGAACAAAAATAAACAAACCGAAGTAATATAAAAGGACTGGTGTGATTTTGTCCTAATATTTCATCGTTAACTCGGGGAAATCTATTTTATCTTGGACGATATAAGACCCCTGAAAATTGCTTTTTATTATGGAGTGAAACCGGTATGCATCAAGGTGGCTCCTAAATTTCCCAACCCGAACTCTGAAGTTGGGAGCTAAGTAGTCGATCTCTGCTTCCATGTCTGGAAAACTTTTCAAAAACTTGGTTCTTATTTGTTGGGCTTCGTCCCGTTCTCCAAAAAATAACTGAACTCGAAATCCAGGAATTTTTTTCTCTGCGGCATTTTGGTGGGTATATTTATCCAGCAACTTCTTCACTTGCGGACTTTCGTGCCAACGAAATTCAATGGGTTTGCTTTGTGTTTCATTTCCAAACTGACCATAAGAGATCAGACTAATGGATATGAATATTGCACTCAAAAAAATGGACCTTAACTGCATGGCTTCGTTTCTTTCTTGAGCGAATATAAGACAAGCGGATAAGAATTAGGCTAACTTCTCGCAAATGACCATGTTAGCTCCAAATAGGGGGTGCCGCTTATTTAGAACAAATATAAATTGATTGGTCCAATGACAACTTTATGACAATTCGGAATTAGACCTAGCCTATACTTTATAAATTTGGGAGCTATCAGAAATACATCAAAACAAGCTACGCAATGATGAAAAGCCGTAATGTGCTGTATATCAGACTATCCAATGGGTTAGCAGCGCTAATGATGGGGTTTTTATTGAGCATTCCAGGAAATGTTTTTGCTCAAGATGGTGCCGCTTTGTTCAAAGGGAACTGCGCATCATGCCACCGTCCAACAGAAGAACCGCTGACTGGTCCCGGATTAAAAGGTGTCCGTGAGCGATGGTCTGGAAGAGAAGATCTTTTGCATGAATGGGTGAAAAACCCACAAAAGGTGATCGATTCTGGAGATCCATACGTGAAAGAACTAGTAATTGAATATGCTTCGGCCGGAATCATGACTGCTCAGTCGGTGACCAACGAGCAGATCGATGCTATTTTGGATTACGTTGATGCATATGTGGCTCCTGTGAAAGCAGTTGTTGCAGACTCAGGAGGTGGATCAGGGACGAATGATGATGGAAGTGCCACGGTGTGGATCCTAATTCTTATTGCTGTTTTATTGGTTGTGATTTTCGCTACTGCTTCTACACGCAAGTCCTTACAGATTGCAATGGCACTTAAAAATGGGGAAGAGATTGATCCGAACGTTACATATACTGACGGCTTTAAGGCCTGGGTAGGTAACAATAAGGTGATCACGACCATTATTGTGTTATTCCTAGTTGTTGGTGGTACTTTAGATACCTGGTACGCTCTTAAAGGTGTTGGTGTTTTCCAAGGGTACAAACCTGAGCAACCGATTAAATTTTCCCACAAAATTCACGCAGGTGAGAATCAAATCAACTGTGTTTACTGCCACTCTAGTGCTGAGAAAAGTAAGCATTCTGGTATTCCTTCTGCAAACGTGTGTATGAATTGCCACTCAGCAATTAGTGAAGGTCCCATTACTGGGAAAACGGAAATCGCCAAGATCTACGACGCAGTAGGTTGGGATGTAGATACCCGTGAGTATACCGGAGAGACAAAACCTATTAAATGGGTAAAGGTGCATAACCTGCCAGATCACGTTTATTTTAACCATAGCCAACACGTAAAAGTGGGTGAAGTTGAATGTAAAACGTGTCACGGACCTGTTACAGAAATGGGTGTTGCCGAGCAATTTGCTCCGCTTACAATGAGTTGGTGTATCGATTGCCACAACAAAACCGAAGTTCAGATGGCCGGAAATGGATATTATGATGAAATCCACAAACGCCTTCGTGTTGAAGATTTGAAGTCTTTCATGGAAGATGACAAAATCAGTGTAAAAGAACTTGGTGGTTGGGAATGTGCAAAATGCCACTATTAATAATTTAGCTAAAGCTTGACCTAGTATTATGGGATCAAATAAATCATATTGGACTGGTTTGGAAGAACTTCACCAAACCGAGGAGTTTAAACAAGCTCAAGAAAACGAGTTTGCTCCTGAAGTTTCCATCGATGAGTTTTTAGGTGATAGTGGACTGGGAAGTGCCACTACAGGACGTCGTGATTTCTTGAAATTTTTAGGTTTCAGTTTATCCGCGGCTACTCTTGCAGCCTGTGAAGCTCCAGTAATTAAGTCAATTCCTTACGTAAACAAACCGGAGGATATTACTCCTGGTGTTGCGAACTGGTATTCTTCTACTTTCTATGACGGAAATGATTTTGCCAATATTTTGGTGAAAACAAGAGAAGGGCGACCTATTTACATTAAAGGGAATTCATCTTACGGATGGACTGGTGGTGCTATTAACGCACGGATCAACTCATCTGTGCTTCCATTGTACGATTCAGCTCGCTTGCAAGGACCATTTAAAGGTGGTGCAGCAACGTCTTGGGAAACGGCAGATGCAGAAATTGCAGGAAGCTTAACTAAAATTAAAGCCAAAGGAGGGAAAGTTGTTGTTCTTTCGAACACCATCGCTTCTCCTTCTACACAAGCAGCTATCGATGCCTTTAAGGTATCGATCACAGAAGAAAATGGCCAGTTTAGCCACGTTCAGTACGACGCTGTTTCTTATAAGGCTATCCGCACAGCTCACGACAACTTGTTCGGGACAGCGGTTATTCCTACACACGATTTTTCGAAGGCTAAAGCAGTTGTTTCTGTTGGTGCCGATTTCTTGGGTTCTTGGTTAACAGGAAACCTCTTCACAAAACAATTTGCTGCAACACGTCGCCCAGAAATGGGAAGCATGTCCAAGCATTTTCAGTTCGAAACGCAAATGTCCGTTACTGGATCTAATGCTGATTTCAGAACTTTAGTGAATCCTTCTGATGAAGGAAAAGTGCTTGTTGCTTTGTATAACCACATTGCCAAATGGGCTGGAGTTGCTGCGGTTGCTTCTGTTCCTGCAGAGTGGGCTACAAAAACAGAAAAAGCAGCAAAAGCATTGTGGTCTGCAAAAGGAGCTTCTTTGGTTGTTGCCGGAAGTAACAATGCAGATTTGCAAACGGTAGCAGCTGGTATTAACCGGATGTTAGAGAATTACGGATCCACTTTGGATTTGGCAAAACCAATGAACTTGTTCAAAGGAGATGAGGCTGAATTAGAAGGCCTAATCAAAGAAATGAACGCAGGGAAAGTTGATGGAGTTATTCTTTACGGAGTAAACCCAGCGTACAACACTCCTTGGGCCGATGCCTTTGCAAAAGGAATGGCCAAAGTTGGTTTGAGCGTTGCCTTCAGTGCATACGCCGACGAAACCGCTACTAAAGCACAATACATCCTTCCAGATTCACATTACTTAGAGTCTTGGAACGATTTATCTCCAGTTGTTGGAGAGTATGCTTTAACGCAGCCTGTTATCAATAACTTATACGACACCCGTCAAGCGCAACAAACTTTGTTGAACTGGTCAGGAAACAATACTACCTATTTGGAATTCATCCAGTCTAACTGGGAAGAAAAACTAGGAGCTTGGGGAATGTTCTCTAAAGACTTCTGGAACCAATTGGTGCACAATGGTTCTTATACTTCCACTGAATCTGTGGTAGGTGGCGAATTTTCTGATGCGGCATTAAGTGCTGCCGGACAAGGCGCAATAAGTACTAAGGCTTCAGGAATGGAGTTGGTGATGTACCAAAAAACAGGTGTCGGAACTGGGAACCAAGTGAATAACCCTTGGTTGCAAGAACTTCCAGATCCTATTACCAAAGTAACGTGGGATAACTACGTTACTATGGCCCCAAAGGATGTTGCTGAAATGGGACTTAACCAACACATCGGTGAGCGTCTTCCAGCATCTTTAGTAAAAGTTACTGTAAACGGTATTGCTCTTGAGCTTCCTGTTTTCCCAACTCCAGGTCAAAAACCAGGAACAGTTGGTGTTGCCTTAGGGTACGGTAGAGGAGCCAATGGAGAAAAAATTGGTAAATCAGCTTTCCAAACAGGAGAGTATGGTGGTCACTTAACAGATGAAAATGGAAATCCAGTAACAATCGGGAAGAATGCTTACCCAATGGTTACAATGGTGGATGGCCATGCTCAATACCACGGCAGTGTAACAGTAGAAAAAGTAGAGGGAGAATATCCTTTAGCTTGTACTCAAACACACCACACATTAATGGGGCGTGACTCTATTGTTCGCGAAACTTCATTAAATGTTTTTAACGCTTCTTCGAAAGATGTGTACAACCCAGCTCATACACTTAAGGTGCATGAAGGGCACGACATCGTAGATAAAGATATTAAGGATGTTGACCTTTGGGAACAGCATCCAGTAGAAAATGTAGGACACCGTTGGGGATTGTCTATTGACCTAAGTACTTGTACTGGTTGTTCTGCATGTATCACCGCATGTCACTCCGAAAATAACGTTCCAGTTGTAGGTAAAGACGAAGTTCGTCGTAGCCGCGATATGCACTGGTTGCGTTTGGACCGTTACTTCTCTTCTGAGGAAGATGCAGTAAAAGCAGATGGAGGTGATTTCGATTACGACCTGATGGAAGTTCCTGAGGATAACCCAAAGGTTGTTCACATGCCTATGATGTGTCAGCACTGTAACCACGCTCCTTGTGAGACTGTTTGCCCAGTTGCTGCAACTACTCATAGTAATGAAGGATTAAACCAAATGACGTATAACCGTTGTATCGGTACACGTTACTGTGCTAACAACTGCCCTTATAAAGTGCGTCGTTTTAACTGGTTTAACTACACCGCATACAAGAAATTTACTGAAGTTAACCCAAGTCAGGACGATATGTCTCGTCTAGTATTGAACCCAGATGTGGTTGTTCGTACTCGTGGGGTAATGGAAAAATGTAGCATGTGTGTTCAAAAGATCCAAGCAGGTAAATTGGATGCCAAAAAAGCTGGGGAACCAGTTCAGGATGGCGCTATCCAAACAGCTTGTGCTGAATCTTGTCCTACCAATGCAATTGTTTTTGGTGACTTGAACGATAAGAAAACTGAAAACGCAAAACGCGCATTCGGTGATCGTGGTTACAATGCCATTGAGGAAGTTGGGACTCGTCCTAATGTTTACTACATGGTAAAAGTTAGAAATACAGAAAAGGCTTAATCGATTTAAAGCGTAACAAGCATGCATAAAGAAGCAGCAATAAGGGAGCCACTAATCATCGGAAATAAATCCTATAAGGATATTACGGATGATGTGGTTAGGCCAATCCAGGCCGAAGCTCCTAGAATGTGGTACATTCTTCTTACCATCGCCGGATTACTTGGTCTTTGGGGTATTGGATGTATCCTGTACCTTGTAGGTACCGGAATTGGAACTTGGGGATTAAATAAGACAGTAGGTTGGGCTTGGGATATCACCAACTTTGTATGGTGGGTAGGTATTGGTCACGCCGGTACTCTAATTTCTGCAGTACTTCTGTTGTTCCGTCAGAAATGGCGTATGGCAGTAAACCGGTCTGCAGAAGCAATGACCATTTTTGCCGTAATGATGGCAGCCCTTTTCCCAGGTATTCACATGGGACGTATTTGGGTTTCATACTGGGTTTTACCTTTACCAAACCAATTCGGATCACTTTGGGT
The DNA here is from genome assembly GCA_047618705.1 of Luteibaculaceae bacterium. Lineage (GTDB taxonomy): Bacteria > Bacteroidota > Bacteroidia > Flavobacteriales_D > Luteibaculaceae > JBLHJD01. The sequence goes on along the minus strand of JBLHJD010000034.1, from coordinate 7,779 downwards.
GAACTTTAACTCCCCACTTCTTTGGGATGTTTTCGCAATCTCAACGTACTTCTCCGTTTCTTTGGTATTCTGGTACATCGGGTTAATTCCTGATTTTGCGACAATCCGCGACAGAATGTTAAAGCCGCTACCAAAAAAGATCTACGGGATTCTTTCTTTCGGATGGTCTGGTAACGCAAAACACTGGACTCGTTTCGAGGAAGTATCTTTGGTATTAGCTGGTTTAGCTACACCACTTGTATTCTCGGTGCACTCCATTGTATCTATGGATTTTGCCACATCGATTGTTCCAGGTTGGCACACAACCATTTTCCCTCCTTACTTTGTGTCAGGAGCGGTATTCTCTGGTTTTGCCATGGTACTTACCTTGTTGCTTATCATGCGTAAAGCAATGAACTTAGAAGCCTACATTACTCGGAAGCACATGGAATACATGAACATTGTAATTATTGTTACAGGTTCCATTGTAGGTGTTGCTTACCTTACTGAGTTGTTTGTTTCTTGGTATTCAGGAGTGGAGTATGAATCCTACGCGTTTATTAACCGTTTCTCTGGACCTTATGCTTGGGCATACTGGATCATGATGACGTGTAACGTGGTTTCACCACAGTTGTTTTGGTTTAAGAAAATTAGAACAAGCTGGACGGCAACATTTGCTCTGTCCATTGTTGTGAATATCGGAATGTGGTTTGAGCGTTTTGTAATTATTGTTACATCACTGCACCGGGATTACTTACCTTCTTCCTGGACCATGTTCTACCCAACATTTGTGGATTTAGGAGTTTTCATTGGAACTATCGGTATCTTCTTTACCTTGTTCTTATTGTTTGCTCGTTTCTTCCCAGTATTGGCGTTGAATGAATTAAAAACAATATTGAAATCCTCAGGATCGGAATTCAAGAAATAATTGAGAACCTCTAAAATACGGTAACAATGGCGAATAAAGTCATATACGCGATGTTCGATGATGACCACACCTTGTTAAACGCGGCTTGTGTGCTGCGCGACAACAAGGTTTCGGTTAAGGATGTTTTCTCTCCTTTCCCGATCCACGGTCTTGATCCAGTAATTGGTATTAAACGTACGCGTTTGGCCATCTGTGCATTTATGTACGGGCTCACTGGTTTGAGCTTAGCAACTCTAGGTATTTGGTATTTCATGATCGGTGATTGGCCCATGAATATCGGTGGTAAACCATCCATGGATTGGTACCAAAACATACCTTCGTTTATTCCTGTAACCTTTGAGTTTACTGTACTTTGTGCAGCTCATGGTATGGCAATAACGTATTTCCTAAGAAACTTAACGCTTCCTGGTATGCCGGCTCGTAACCCGGATCCACGGACTACAGACGATAAGTTTGTGATGGAAATCCATACGCATGGAAATGCAATGGAAGAAGACGGAATAGTTAACCTCTTGAAGGAAAACGGTTCCATTGAATTGAATACGAAAGAAATTAACGGATAAGCGGGAGTATGAAATTGTATTTAAAATCAGTTGCATACTTGGTTGGCGGTTTGGCCTTAGCTCAAATGACGACCTCGTGTGTCAATGACCCGAATAGCCCAGGTGTTGAGTACATGCCAGACATGTACCGATCTGTAGCGGTGGAAGCCTATGTAGATTACAGCAACTTGGAAGAGTCATCGGTTCGGAAACCAGTAGAAGGAACTATCGCTTTTAATGCGGATCCAACCAAGGCACAATTCAACATGCCTTATCCTTATGTAAACACTCCGGAAGGGTACGAAGAAGCAGGTGCTGCTTTAACTAACCGGGTTAAATTAACTCCAGAAGTGTTGGCAGAAGGGCAAGATTTGTATACGAAGTTTTGTATGCATTGCCATGGTGAAAAAGGTCTTGGAGACGGAGCTGTTGTAACCAATGGTGGTTATCCTCCACCTCCTTCTTACGCAGGTCCTCTTAAAGATTTGTCAGTAGGTAAAATGTTCCACACCATTACTTTCGGTAAAGGTCAGATGGGATCCCACGCTTCTCAAGTCAACAAAGAAGAGCGTTGGAAAATAATTCACTATGTAAACGTTTTGCAGAACGATGGGGTTAGCCCATTTGACGCAAACTAATAATAGGCCAGGATAAACATAGCATTATGGAGTTTGTTTTTACAAATAAAGCCAAGCGTGTAACCCAAATCGCCATGTTGGTGGGGTTAATCACATTGGTGGCTGGGTTTTTAACCGACCATTCCGATCACCAAACCCAATTTTGGGCCAACATTTTGGTGAATGGATTCTACTTCTTCGGAATTGCCTTGGGTGCACTTTTCTTTTATGCACTCCAATACGCAACAGAAACAGGATGGAGTGTTGTATTTAAACGGGTGTTTGAAGGTATTTTCTCCTTCTTACCGTATGGAGCAGCAATCTTGGTTATTGTTTTCTTGGTAGGAACATTTGGAGGTCACCACCTGTATCACTGGATGGATCAAAGTATTCTAGAACCGTTTTTGGAAGATGGAGTTACTCCTAACCCCGATTACGATTCGTTGATCGCTGGGAAAACAGCCTACTTAAATAAGCCGTTTTTCTGGGTTCGTACTTTGGTTTACCTAGCTACTTTCCTCATCTTCGCTAAGAAGTACAGAGAACGTAGTTTATTAGAAGACCAAGTAGGTGGAACAGATATTCACTTTATCAACTACAAAAAAGCAGCCGTTTTCTTGGTTCTTTTTGCAGTATTCTCCTCTACTATGTCTTGGGATTGGATCATGTCTATCGACACACACTGGTTCTCTACCTTGTTTGGCTGGTATACCTTCTCCGGGTTGTGGGTTAGTTTCTTGATAACTGCAGTGTTGATCATCTTGTTCTTGAAGAACAATGGTTACCTGAAAAACGTCAACGATAGCCACATTCACGACATGGGAAAATGGATGTTCGCCATCTCTTTCTTGTGGACCTACCTTTGGTTCTCCCAATTCCTTCTAATCTGGTATTCAAATATCCCGGAAGAGGTAACCTACTTTATTGAGCGTATTGAGCACTTTAAAGTTCCTTTCTTCATGACATTCTTCATCAACTTTGTATTACCTATGGTAATGTTGATGGCTCGTGATACCAAAAAGAACAATGTTTTCTTAATAATGGTTGGGTCTATTATCTTCCTAGGTCACTGGATGGATGCTTACCTAATGATTATTCCTGGAACATTGCACCACTGGAATTTTGGGTGGATGGAAATAGGACTTTTCCTCGGCTTCCTTGGATTATTCGTTAACCGGGTGTTAAACTCGTTAACAAAGGCTCCTTTGGAACCAAAAAATCACCCGTATTTGGATGAATGTATGCATTTCCATATTTAATTAACTGGGAGAGACCATGACAAAAGTTTTAATCATAATTGTACTTATACTGGCCGTTTTTGCAATCGCTCAACTGGCTAGAGTTTATGAATTGTCTTTGACTATCCGTAACAAAAGGGAAGAAGACATTTCACTTGCAAACAACCGTCTGAATGCGCGCTTAATGATCGCATTTATGCTCGCCTTCTATGCCTTTTTTGCCTGGTTGTTCTTTGCATACAAAGACGAAATGTTACCTGTAGCTGCTTCGGAACATGGAGTAACAGTAGATTGGCTAATGAATATTAACATGTGGTTAGTAACCCTTGTTTTCTTATTCACGAACACCCTTCTTTTTGTTTTTCCGGCCAAATACTACTACAGAGAAGACCGAAAAGCACTTTTCTTCCCGCACAACAACACCTTGGAGGTTATTTGGACCATTGTTCCAACTATTGTTCTAGGTTTTGTAATTGTATTAGGGCTTAAAGCGTGGAACGACATTACCGATTCAGCTTCGGAAGATGCATTGGTTATTGAGTTATACTCCAAACAGTTCGACTGGACTGCACGCTACGCAGGGGAGGATAATCTGTTGGGGAACTCCAACATTAACTTCATCAGTGGAACCAATCCATTGGGTGTTATTTCTTCAGAAACAAAAGCGGCTACTTTGATAGAGTTGGGGGAAACCATTGCTGGTTACACCGAACGTTTAAATGAAATAGCACTTCCTGATAACAAACGCGACGAGTTAGAAGCCAAGTTGTTTAACATCCAAGCTAGAAGACGTCGTGTATTGGAAATGCAACCGGCTCCTGAGGCAATGAAGCAAAGTTACGATGATGTTGTAGTAAAAGGAGAATTTCACATTCCAGTGGGACGTGAAATCGAATTTTTATTCCGCTCTCAAGACGTTATTCACTCGGCTTACATGCCGCACTTCCGTGCGCAAATGAACACGGTTCCAGGTATGGTAACGCGGTTCAAAATGGTTCCTACTATTACTACAGATAGCATGCGCGTAATTACAGAAGACCCAAACTTTACTTACATCTTGTTGTGTAATAAGATTTGTGGTTCTGCTCACTACAACATGCAAATGGATATCGTAGTAGATACGGAAGAAGACTACAAGGCCTGGTTACAAGGTCAAACTAATTTTGGTGCAAGCTTAACAGCTTCTGCGGAGTAATTAACTGAGATAATAATAAAATTGAATATGGCTTCAGCAGCTCACGATCACGCACACGATGGCCACGATCACCCTAAAGAAGGTTTTGTAGCTAAATACATCTTTAGTCAAGACCACAAAATGATTGGGCGTCAGTTCCTAATCACGGCGGTTTTTATGGCGATTGTTGCAATGATGATGTCTCTTTTCTTCCGTCTTCAGTTAGGATGGGAAGGAGAAAGCTTCGAAATTCTTAAAACCTTTTTAGGAGACAAATGGGCTCCAGATGGGGTACTAGACCGAAACATGTATTTGGCCTTGGTTACCATCCACGGAACTATCATGGTTTTCTTTGTATTAACTGGTGGATTGTCAGGGACTTTCTCCAACTTACTAATTCCATTGCAAATTGGTGCTCGTGATATGGCATCAGGGATGTTGAACATGCTATCTTATTGGTTGTTCTTCCTGTCCAGTATCATCATGTTGTTCTCCCTTTTTGTGGAAAGTGGACCAGCAGCAGCAGGTTGGACGGTTTACCCTCCTTTAAGTGCATTGCCACAAGCAATTCCTGGATCTGGAGATGGGATGACCCTTTGGTTAATTTCCATGATCATCTTTGTTGCTTCTTCTCTTTTGGGAAGTTTGAACTACATCGTAACTATCCTTAACCTGAGAACAAAAGGAATGAAGATGACTCGTTTGCCTTTGACTATTTGGGCATTCTTTGTTACGGCAATTCTTGGAGTTCTTTCTTTCCCGGTTCTTTTCTCAGCAGTATTGTTGTTGATGATGGACAGAGTGGCTGGAACAGCATTTTACTTGAGCGACATCTTTATTGGTGGTGAGGTGTTAAATGCAACTGGAGGTTCTCCGGTATTGTACCAACACTTGTTCTGGTTCTTGGGTCACCCTGAGGTGTATATTGTAATGCTTCCAGCATTGGGTATTACTTCTGAAATTATTGCAACCAACTCTCGGAAACCAATTTTCGGTTACCGCGCAATGATTGGTTCAATCTTGGCTATTGGTTTCCTTTCGTTTATTGTTTGGGGTCACCACATGTTTGTTACTGGGATGAACCCGTTCTTGGGATCCATCTTTGTATTTACAACCCTGTTAATTGCCATTCCATCTGCAATTAAAGCCTTTAACTACATTACTACACTTTGGAAAGGAAACGTGAAGTTTACTCCAGGTATGTTGTTCTCCATCGGTTTGGTTTCTTCTTTTGTTACAGGAGGGGTTACCGGAATTATCTTGGCAGATTCAACATTGGATATTAACGTACACGATACCTACTTCGTAGTTGCTCACTTCCACATTGTAATGGGACTGTCCGCAATCTTCGGGATGTTTGCAGGGGTGTACCATTGGTTCCCAAAAATGTTTGGGAAGATGATGAACACCAAATTGGGTTACGCTCACTTCTGGGGAACTATTGTTTGTGCTTACGGGGTGTTTTTCCCGATGCACTTCGTCGGACTTGCTGGTGCACCACGTAGATATTACTCGTACTCTGAATTCTCTATGTTTGATGGAGTAGCTGATCTGAATACCTTGATTACTATTTTCGCCATCGTTGGTGCAACGGTACAAGTGTTCTTCTTGTTCAACTTCTTCTACAGTATTTTTAGAGGTCAGAAAGCAACACAAAACCCTTGGAAATCCAACACATTGGAATGGACTACTCCGGTAGAACACATCCACGGAAACTGGGTAGGAGATATTCCTGAAGTTCACCGTTGGCCATACGATTACAGCTCTCCAGATCATGAGGCTGATTTTGTACCGCAAAACGTACCATTAAAAGAAGGTGAACATGCCCACTAAGGGGATGTTCAATCAAAAAATAATAAAAAGGCTCAAATTCGTTTGGGCCTTTTTTGCGTTGTTTTATTTTTCAGGAAACGCGCAAGCCCAAATCATTGATTTTGTCCCCTTTTCTGAATCCAAAAAGGAGGAAAGCAAATGGGTGCTTTATGGCGACACACGCAACAGCTTTTTGCAAAACCGCACCCTCAAAATACGGGGGGTAAAAGTGGGGAAGGAATGGGATGAAACCTGGCAAATGGGCCTCGGTTTCCACTGGGCCGATATTTCAGATATCCGCAAACAAAGTCAATCAGCCCTCCGTGGGTTTAGTGGCTTTTTAGCCTATTCTTTCAACTATCGGCGCTTTAACTACAAAATACCCCTCCAGTTAAACTTAAGTAGCTGGAATGAGGGTAGAAATGAGACACTGGTGAGTTACGAAGCCGCCATGCTCATAAGTAAAACATATTGGCGCGTAGTTACCCTAGGTATCGGAATGGGGTATCGTGTAAAACTGTATTCGTCCGTTCTAAAACTAGGTGGAGCCACAGCTCCAGTGTACCTATTAAAAGTTGGTTTGGAGCTAGGATATATAGCGGAAAAGCTTGGATTAAAAAGGTAGCCTTAGTATTTGCTTTTGCTGCCATCGGCTCTATTCCGACTTCACTACGTTTCCCTCAACACGGCGCAATCAGGCAACGTTATTTATTTTTTCTATCTGCCAAAGCTACTCTCAGTCTTCGAATCCTGCCTTCGTCTCCGCTCAGGCATCGTTTTCTGCCAAAGCCACTCCCAGCCACGTCGACCGAGCTTTTCGGTCGAGGGCGACACATCGCTTTTCGATCCAGGCGCAGCCGCCGCCGAGAAACAGGCATTGTTTTCTGCCAAATTTACTCCCAGCTACGTCAACCGAGCAAAGCGCAGCGGCGTCGAGGGTGACACACCGGCTTTCGAGCCAGGCGCAGCCGCCGCCGAGAAACAGATTTCCATTTCAGCCAAAGCAAACAGATATAGAAAGTGTTTTCAAAATAGGCCAACATGGAAGGAGGTCTATATTTACAATTCAATACCTTTGCCTTACATGGAAGATTTTGATATTCGGGACGATCAGGAGTGGAAAGGAGACAAAGAAGTAGATAAGGTACTTCGGCCCCTCCAGTTTGCCGATTTTGCAGGTCAACCCAAGGTGCTAGATAACCTGGAGGTGTTTGTTCAGGCTGCCCGGAAAAGGGAAGAAGCGCTCGATCATGTATTGCTCCACGGACCTCCGGGATTGGGGAAAACAACCTTGTCCCACATCATCTCCAATGAGTTGGGTGTCGGGATTAAAGTTACCAGTGGTCCCGTTCTAGACAAACCTGGCGACTTAGCGGGTTTGTTAACTAACCTGCAAGCCAACGACGTTTTATTTATTGACGAAATTCACCGCCTTTCGGCCGTTGTGGAGGAATACCTCTATTCGGCCATGGAAGACTATAAAATTGAC